>CBFCZX010000123.1:0-4759 GCA_965602765.1 uncultured Atribacterota bacterium
CGCTCTCCAAATTCTTGAGACAACCGCACCGAGGTTTCCAGTCCGGTACAATGAGAAACACCAATCTTTTCTATATCAAATTGTTTTAAAGTTTGAATGGTTTTTTCAACTGTTTCCTTGCTCGCCGGACCTAAGTGAGTACCGCCGATGATTGTACGGATATGACTTTGCCCGGTTTTATCAATAATGTGATTAATGATATTTATCATCCCTGAATGTGAGCATCCCAAAATAATAACCAGGCCTTTTTCAGTAGTTGCAACCAATGTTTGGTCATCTAAAATAGGGTCCTGAGTATAACCTTCATTGGTTTTGATCAATAATTTTTTAACCCCTTTTTCATATTCAGTCAAACGGGGAATCTCTCCACTCAGCATCAAGCCCGGTGCAATTTCCCTAAAACCGGTATTAAATTTAAATTGAGCGCCCATGCCTTGTAATATTTCCCGGCGGTAAGGAATTCCGATATTTCTTTCTTTTCCTTCATTCACTACATAACTGTTTTTAAAAAGATCCGGATGAGCATATACATTGACTTTCCCTGTTTGTTCTAAAACATTGAAAAGACCTCCGGTATGATCATAATGATGATGGCTAATAATAATCCCTTGAATAGTTGAAAGATCTTTATCGAGATAACGGGCATTATTAATAATCCCCAGTCCTTGACCTGTATCAAAAAGAAAATTTCCCTGGTCACTCTCGATAAAGACTGACCAGCCATGTTCGGCTATTACTCCAACACCACTAAATACACTGTTTTCACATAGAACTGTCGCTTTTCCTTTCATGCTGAATTCTCCTTTTTCTTTTTTTAAATTTTTAATCGGAACTAAAAGGCAACTTATCTGTTTTTATTCAGTACATAGCTTCAATTGATTTTATCAGGTTAAAAAACAGATGATTCACCGGTGTTGAAATATTAAGCTGTTCCCCCAATGAACATAATTTCCCTGAAAACATTTCCACTTCTGTTTTTCTTTTAGCTTCGACATCCTGCAGCATGGAGGTCTTTCCACCCGGAGAAAAATTCATTAACATATTAAATGCTTTATCAATATCCTCTTCAGATAAATTGATATTCATCATCTTTGATACTTCAATCGCTTCTCTCATCGCCTCCTTTACTAATTCCTGGGTGTATGAAACCTTCTGTAAGATTTTATAGGGTGCTCCTAATATTGCTGTAGCTTGATTCATGCCAATATTTACCATGTATTTCCACCACATATTTCTTATAATGTCATTTGATATTTCATGGCTGATTCCAGCTTCCATGAGAATACCCTTTAATTTATTGATTCTACATGTAATGCACCCATCCTTTTCACCGAAAACAATGATACCTTTTTTCGAATAGGTCGTTACATTTTGAACCTTTGTGGCATCGATATTATATATAAAAGCATGAATAACACTTTGATATCCAAATTGTTTTGCGATAATATCTTCACTGTCTATACCGTTTAACAAAGATATTATCTTGGTGTTTGTGCCAACTAATCCGGCTAATTGTTTGACAACAGTTTTCAGATGATGATATTTAACAGATATGATAATCAGGTCTGCTTTATTTTTATATTCATTATTGGTTACATAATGAAAATCATACCGCTTGTCATTTATGATAAATCCATCTTGCAGGTACTTTATTTTTCTTGGGGCATCACAAAGGACACTAAAATCATATTTGGCATTTGAAAATTGTGAAGCAATGGCTGTACCAATTGCTCCCAAGCCTACAAACAGGACATTTTTCATAAATTCAGCTCCTTCATTTTATTCATTATTCTTTTCACAAATATTTTACCGGAGAATTATGGTTACGAAATTCGTTCCTTAAATATATACTATACACTAAAAATCTTCCGAATGGCTAAAATAAATCTTGTAATTTCGATTTATGAGAAAATTGTGAAAAATGTTCACTCTGTTACACTATCATAATCATTCGGAAATTCACAACAATCAACTTATTTACGTTACAGTTTAAATAGCCGGAATATTAAAAGTAGATATTGTTTGGTTGTACATTTTGGGTTGATTTACAAGACATTAACTGAATTCTTTTTTCTCAATTTCATTATTGACGGTACCACGTACAATAGAAGCAAATATGCCGATAAAACAAAGTATTGTAAATACAAGAAAAATTATTTTAACGCTGACAAGAAAATTGGGATAGTGCTCCGGGCTGATTTGGACATTCCCGATGTAAATCAGCATAATTAATGAAGTTATTCCCATGCTGAATGCTTGCCCTACTGAACGCGCTGTACCAATGATTCCTGATGCTACGCCATAATATTTCTTTTCAACCGAGCACATGACCGCATTGGTATTCGGTGACGAAAAAAATGCAAAACCTAAACCAACAATTAATAAAGCCGAAATAATAAATATGATGTTAGTAGTTTCGGTTAGAAAAATAAAAAAAGCAAGCCCGATGGCTGTCAGGGCCATTCCCAAGGATGCAACAATTCGAGGCTCAATTCTATCCGAAAGCCTCCCGGCAAGAGGTGAAAACAATGCCTGGACAACAGGCTGGGCTACCAGGACCAAACCTGCTTGCTGCGGTTCTAAAGCTTTAATATATTGCAGATACAAACTCAGCAGATAGCTGATTGCAAAAGTAGCACTGTAGTTGATCAATGCCGCCAGTGATGAAAAAATAAGGATTCGATTTCTTCTTAATAATTTAATATTTAAAATGGGACTTTTCGCTTTATTTTCATAATAACCAAAGATAAGGATAAATATAATCCCTGAGAGCATGAACATGGGACCCCAGAAAGAGCGAATCAGTGAAAGACCGTACACTATGCCAAAAAGTCCCAATCCGTAGATAAATGAACCCTTGTAATCAAATTCCTCATGCTTTGCTCCTGTCCATTCCTGCTTTACTTTCAACAATAAAATAATAACGGTCATTCCTATCGGTACAACAAAAAAGAAAATACTTCTCCAACCCAAATATTGGGTCAAAAGTCCGCCTAAAAAAGGTCCGGAAGATAAGCCGATATAAGTTGCAGCCACATTTAGACCGATTGCTCTGCCCCTCTCACCCTGAGGAAATACAGAAGTCAAAATAGAGATAACCGCTATGGATATGGGAGCAGTGCTGATTCCCTGCAAAACCCTAAATACAATTAACATAATTGGACTGGAAGATATGCCACAAAGAATCGATGAAATGATGCAAAATGCCATACCAAACATGAGCAACTTTTTTCGACCATAGATATCAGCCAGTTTTCCAAAGGGAGAGATGAAAACCGCCCGGGTTAATATAAATGAAAGTATTACCCAGTTCAGCAAAACAGTATTCATGGTAAACTCTCTACCGATATAAGGCAAGGCAATATTAACCGATGAGATCATAAAAGGTCCCATGAATGCTCCCAATGTAGTCGCAAATAAAATTATTTTTTTGTTTGGTTTACCCTCCAATAGAAATGCCTCCTGTTTATTTTAGTGTCCCATGCAGCTACTTTCTAAAGCCAGGGGAAGCATCAAACTTTCCATAGAACTAATGCACATGATATTTTTTTAGTTTAACATACATTTGTCCTAAAATATAATCTAATAAAAAAACACGATACTTAAAATACCTATAGCTTACCTGAATGTCCAGCTATTCAATACATCATTATTATTCTTTTTAAAAATGGAATGAAAAGCGTATAGAAAAGAAAAGGGAATTGAAAAAGGAGTTTTGTAGATTGTCGGGAAGAAAATTAAAAAGGCAGGAATTTATCCAATAAAAGATAAAAACCGACCAATTCGTTTAGTCAATTATAATTTTTGCCTATCCGGTTTGCAGTTATTTATATTATTTCGGTAACGCTTCTCAAGAAAGGGATATTTTTTGCTTAATATTACAATTTATCCAACAATTCCCGGCTGAACAAATTAATTTTATTTTTTAATTCACTTTCTTTGTCAGAGGTGAAGAACTTTGTTTTTTCGATGACTTTTCCTCCTCTGTTTTCAACTAATTCAGCGACTTTAGAAGTATCCTTTTCCAATCCTTCTCTATCAGAACCGGTGACGACAATAAAACATTTTTTATCGGATAAATTGTTCTTTCCAATATAATCAGCAATTATTTTCCGAACAGAACCTGCATAGATAGGCGATGCAAAACCAATAGCAGCGGCTTCTTTAAAATCAACTTGTAAATCTTTACTCACGCTATACAATGTCACTTGATAATCATCCTGCGCTATATTTTCCGCAAGAATTTTTAGCGTATTGGTTGTAAAATTAGATGCTCCCGGATGATATACAATATATATTTGTCCAGTATTCTCCTCGTTTCCTATGGTAATTGGAGGATTCATTTTACTACTCTCTAAAAGTGAAATTATGGTTGAGCCAACACCTGTGGGGACAATAATGACAAAAGTAAAAAAATAGAAGAGAATCAATAAAATTACGCCGCCAAAACCCAACCTGCCTCTTCCCCTGAAAAAAAGAATGTAAAGCCAGAGGACGGCTAAAGCAAAAACGAGAACGAAGATTCTCATTCCCAGAGGAATACTTTGAGCAAAATCAGTAAAGAATGTAGGAATGGCCAGGACTAATATTAATATAGTATAAACAACAGCAAAATTCATTGTAATCACCTCCAAAAAATTTTAAATAATATTTCTTCATGTAAGAAAGAATTTCAGAAAAGTTCTTTTAAAGATATTATTTTTAAGAAAAGCATTCTGCTTTACTACATTTATGCATCACAAAAGAGGGTATAAAAAAA
>CBFCZX010000124.1:0-4675 GCA_965602765.1 uncultured Atribacterota bacterium
GATTGAACATAATTGATATGAAATTCTTCCCGGAAAAGCGGTAAAAGAAGAGGAATGATAAACATGTAAGAATCATTAAAGATATGTCCCAAGCCGTTTATCATTAATTTTGTTTTCATATCTCTTTTTTCCGACATTATTATACCCTTTAATTTTAATTTGAAATATGGAATTACTATATTACTTTACCTAAAATATTGCAATAGATATTTATAATAGTTTAATATAAGTAGTGCAAGCTTATAAGAAGGTATTATTTTAAAATATTCACGACCTATGAGTAAATGTCAAAATGATTAATTAAAAAATATAAAATCAGGGCGTATGATTTTTAATTTCTAAAACAATATTTAAAATTAGAAAATGCAAAATATTGATAAAAAACAAAATACATTCATTTTTTTTACAAAAGAATTTAAAAATTATCAAAATTCTATTTTTATAATTAATTTGTTTTATTTAAAATAGTTTTCCAGGATTTAAAACCAGGTTAGGATCAAGAGCTTTTTTGATTTTTTTCATCATTTCAATCTGTGCAGGTTCTAATGCCATTGATATATACTTATTGCGTTTACTTCCTATGCCATGTTCACCACTAATCGTCCCTCCGAGCTCAATTGCTGCTTTATATAATTCCGGAAGTAATGCATCTAGCTTTTTATGCCATTCATCCATTGCAAATTTAGGATTTTTAATAGGAGTTGCGTGTAAATTTCCATCACCTGCATGGCCATAACATGGAATAGGTATATCATATTTTTCTGAAAGTTCTTTTATTTTTTTTAAAAAAATTGGTATTTCTGATATAGGGACTACAACGTCTTCAAGGCTTTGATGTGGACTTACAAGTTTCCAGGCTTCTGCGATATTTCGTCTTATCTTCCATATTCTCTCTGACGTAGTAGCATTATCTGCAACATAAACTTCAATTGCTCCATTTTCCATGCATAAATTTCCTATTGTTTCATATTGCCCTTCCAATTCCTTTTTGCTGTTACCATCAAGTTCTATTAAAAGCATTGCACCTGCTTTTTCAAAAGGTATTTTCTCATTCAGGTATTCACAAGATGTCTTAAATGATAATTCATCCATAAATTCCATTGAAGTAGGGACAATTCTTCCAAAGGTCATTATCTTTGGTACCAGTTTAATTGCGCTTTCTATATCTTTAAATAAGACAAGCAGGTTTACATTTGCTTGAGGGAGGGGCAATAGTTTTATATATATCTTTGTAAATATGCCAAGAGTGCCTTCAGAACCTACCATAAGATGTATGAGATCATAGCCGGTTACATCTTTCATTCTCTTACCGCCGAGATGTAGAATTTCTCCCGTAGGTGTTACTACTTCAAGACCATAAATATATCTTCCTGTCACACCGTATTTAACAGCCCTTCCCCCTCCGGCATTTTCTGCAACATTCCCGCCTATATAACATGTCTCAACACTCATAGGATACCCTGCATAAAAAAGTCCATCATCTTTTACAAGATTATTTATTTCATTTGTGACAACACCCGGTTCCACAATAGCCATTAAATTTTTCTTATCTATTTCAATAATTTTATTCATCTTTTCAATAGATAACAAAATACCGCCATTTACCGGTATTGCCCCACCCGACAAACCGCTTCCGGCACCTCTCGGAGTTACCGGTATTTTGTATTTATTAGCAAGTTTCATAATTTTTGCAATTTCTTTTGCTGTGGATGGTTTTATTACCACTTCGGGCATATGAGCATAAGATTTTTCTGCAACTTCGTCATGAGAATATTTTTCCATAGCTTCAATATCATTATAGATTACATTTTTAGCACCCAATATTTTAACAAGTTCATCAATTATTTCGGAAGTAATTTTCTTATATTTCATTTTTGTGCCTCTTTTAACTTGTACTCTCTAAGTCTTTCAATTAATAGCGGAATAATTTCATGTAAATCTCCAACAATACCAAGATTTGCAAGCTTAAATATCTGTGCATCGGGTTCTTTGTTGATAGCAATAATATTTTCTGCTGACTGTATACCTGCTATGTGCTGAACAGAACCGGATATACCATTTGCAATATATAATAAAGGTGAAATAGTTTTACCGCTTAATCCTACCTGGTGAGGGTATGTTTTCCAGCCTCTATCAACGACATCACGGGATGCACCAACTGCACCACCTATGATTTCAGCTAATTCATCTATCATCTTAAATTTTTCCTTTTTTCCAATGCCTCTACCGGCAGACACGACTATTTTTGCATCCTGAATGGCAACTTGCTGTGATTCATCTTTTATGAATTTTATAAACTTTGTTCTCGATTTAAAAATTTTATCATCGTATTTTTTATATATTACTTTCCCCTTTCTTTTTTTATCAGGAATAGCCGGCTTTGTTGAATGAGGTCTCACTGTTGCCATCTGCGGTTTTGTATCCGGTGTTTTTATCATTGCAAGAATATTCCCACCTATTGCCGGTCTTGTTTGTAAAAGGTTGTCTGTGCCCTCTTCAATATCAAGAATTGTACAATCTGCTGTAAGCCCGGTTTTTTTCTTAATTGCAATATAGGGCATCAGTGTTCTGCCTAATGTCGTAGCTGCGGCTAGAAATATATGAGGATTATACTCATCTAAAAGCGAAAGTAAAACCTTTGTATATGGTTCAATAAGAAAATTTGCCAAATGTTTATTATCGACAACATATACTTTATCTGCCCCTCTTAAAATTAGTTCATCTATACTCTCTTTTTTGATATGATAGCCCAATATGACAGAAGCAAGCGGAGAATTAAGTTTTTCAGTAAGTTTTTTACCTCTATTTAATAGCTCAAACGAAACCTGATTTACCATACCATGTCTTTGTTCTGCAAATGTCCACACTTCAGACATCTCTATCCTCCTCCTCATCATATCAATTCTTTTAAAATAAGATAATCCATTATTTTTTCGATAGCTTTACTCAAATCATCTTCATCTTTAACGATAAATTTTTCGCCTTCCCTCGATACCTTTTGTGGAAATATTTTAACTACCCTTGTAGGTGAGCCTTTGAGGCCTAAACACTCATCTTGTGCATCGATATTTTTAGGTCCCCACATAGGTATTTTTATTTCCTTTGCTCTTAGTTTTCCTTTCAGGGTCGGCAATCTAGGATCATTTATCTCTTTTACAACCGTTAACACGGTAGGTAATTGCATATCTAAAAATTCATAGCCTCCCTCTACAAGTCTTTTTATACGGATTGAATTTTTTTCCAAACAGATTATTTCACTTGTAAATGTCGATAGCGGTAAATCAAGGAATGATGCTATGCCCGGGCCTACTTGCGCTGTATCACCATCTGTAGCTCTTTCCCCGCATAATATAAGGTCATATTTTCCTATTTTTTTTATACATTGTGACAACACATAAGAGGTAGCCCAGGTATCAGATCCGGCAAATTTTCTATCTGATAGAAGTACGCCATTATCACATCCCATCGCAATCGCTTCTTTTATAGCTTCAATAGCTTTGCCGGGACCCATAGAAATGACAGTAATTTCGCTTAAGAATTGCTCCTTTAATCGTATTGCTGCCTCAATGGCATATAGATCAAGTGGATTTATGATGCTTTCAATACCATCCCTGATCATTGTTCCCGTTTCTTCATCCATTTTTACATTACTTGTTTCAGGTACTTGTTTTATTGGTACAATAATTTTCATTTGACACTCACTTTCACAAGTAAAATTAATTCATCTGCTATCATTTAATCATCTATCCCTTCTTCTTCTTATTGAAAAATAAATTTAATCCGGCTTTTAAAGCCCCATAAAAAATTGCTCCATATACAGGCGGATAAAGGGGCTTGATTGCTTTATAGTTACTCGTTTTTAAGCCTATAAGAAAAAAGTTCATAAAATGGAGAATTGTTAAACAATTCTCCCGTAACTACAATTTCTTTTTTTTGATAGTTTATTTTTTTACCATTACTTTAATCATTAGAATTAGTTCATTGCTGCCCTTTTCGATAATTAGTAATTAGATATTTAACTGCAATTTACCAATTATATCCCTTGATTCCAGGAAGGAGCTTTTTCGAGCTTGTATTTAGAAAAAGGAAGTAATGGATATTAAAAAAGCAAGGAAATATTCAAATGGTATCAAATATTTCCTCGCAATGATATTTTATTTACTTAATTCATATCGGAAAGAGATGAATTACCTAAAATATAATTATTTTGATATAAACGGTTGGTTTTATCCAGTTTTTTAGATAATTTTTCCAGAAATACCAATAGACATTTATTACCCAGTTTGGGATCGGTTTTAATCAGGAGTTCAAGGTTTTTCTGCTCTAAAGAAAGTAGTTCCACAAATTCACTGGCTACGGCATTTACCCGATGCATTTTATTCACGATGGCTGTCTCTCCGAGGAATCCTCCTGTACAAATATCAGCCAGCACAATCTCTTCATTTCTTTCATTATATTTGATAATACGCAGGCAACCTCTGACTATTATATAAAAAGAAGAGTTCTCATCACCTTCTCTAAAGATAAATTCATCTTCTTTATAGGCTTTAACTTCAGATATCTGAACCATTTTTTCTAATTCATCTTCGCTAAAATCCTTAAACTCTTTCATTTTCTTTAATATTTCTTTTTTTTCTTTTAAGCTGATTTTTTCATAATGCTCTTTGTTAACAGT
>CBFCZX010000125.1:0-4587 GCA_965602765.1 uncultured Atribacterota bacterium
ACATTCCATAAGTCAAAAATTGCCAGGTCAGCCTTAAAGCCGGGTTTAATTAAACCACGGTCACCTAAACCCAATTTCCAGGCAGGGAAGCTGGTCATTTTCCTGATGGCTTCTTCTAAAGTTAATAGATGATCTTCTCTTACATATTTAGAAAGTACTTTTGTAAAAGCCCGGTAATTTCTGGGATGGCACATTACCTGACTTTTTTTCATTACCTGGGCATCACTGCATATCATGGATAAAGGATGCTGTAAGACATATTCCATATCCTCTTTACCTAATCCCCCGACTAAAATGGCAATACCGGGATCATTGGTAACAAGATAAAAAATGATATCAAAGGGATCTTTATTTAATATAACGGACAATTCATTGATAGATTTTCCTTCATATTCTTTAAATTTCTGTGAACCCGAAATGATGGTTTCATCAAAGCCTGCATCCAGCAGTATATTTTCCCATCCAATACTCGGACGGGAAAGTTCATATTTAATTTTTTCCCGGTTATCTTTTTGTTTTAATATATTTTGAAAATGAACCATTCCTTTTGTTCTGGTCCATAACGGAAAACAATTTTCCAGACCGGTATGTCCAAAGATACAGGGATAGGCATCACAGGTAATTTCAACACCAAATCTCCGATAATACTCTATTAGTTGGAGGACAGTCTGGTCCAATCCGAAATTTCTTTTACCGGAAGTTTTTAGATGAGAAATCTGGGCCCTAACCCCCGAACTGCGCGCAATGCTTATTACTTCAATGACAGAATCGATGAGAAAATCCGATTCGTTTCTCATGTGGGTGGCATATATACCATCATACTCAGCAACAATCTTTGTTAATTCAATCAACTCTTCTGTATCGGAATGAATCCCCGGATCGTAAATCAGACCGGTACTCATTCCAAAACAACCGCTTTCCATACTCTCCTGTAATAATTGTTTCATCTGATTCATCTGCTCTCTAGAAGCCTTTTTATTTTCCATGCCCATGATCGCTCCCCTGATATTTCCCTGACCTACCAATGGAGCAATGTTGACTGATTTTTTTAATTTCTCCAGATCAATAGCAAAATCAGAGAAATGAGACCAATGACTCAATTTGTCTTGAGATAATCCAATCCATTCGGCTTCAAACATCTCTTTGTTTTTGGGCGTTAAAGGCCCTCCGCTTACACCGCAGTTTCCGGTTACCAGAGTCGTAACACCCTGACTGGTAAAATTACGGGCAGCCGGTTCCTGGAATATGCTAAAATCACTGTGATTATGGATATCAATAAATCCCGGAGCGGCAATCAGTCCGGAGCAATCATATTCCTGCAAAGCCTGTCCGGAAATTTTTCCTATATCCATAATGGTATCATTTTTAATCCCGATATCTCCATAAAAAGCCGGCGCACCTGTTCCGTCAATTATTTTTAAATTTTTAAAGACCAAATCATAGCTTTTATCTAATCGATTCATTTTACAAATTCCTTTCTTAATCATCCTCAAATTTATAAGAAATTTTCATTTTAATTCCTTAAATTAAGATGAAGACTTTCTTTTGCATCATTTATACTTTCTGCCCGATGACAGGCAACCCAATGATTAATTATAATTTTCCTTAATTCAGGTAATTCTCTTTTACAAATATCTCTAGCATAGGGACATCTGGGATGAAATCGACATCCTGTTGGTGGATTAATAGTACTTCCCGGTTCTCCGGCCAGTATTAATTTTTTTCTTTTTCTAAATTTTGGAGAAAGGACGGGTGAAGAAGAAAAAAGACCCAGAGTATAGGGATGTCTGGGATTGGTATTTATCTCATCAACCGGTGCAAGTTCAATTAATTTACCCAGATACATTACACCTATCCTATCACTGATATAATTCACAACATTAAGATCATGGGATATAAAAAGATATGTCAGCCTATATTCCTCCTGCAGGTCTAAAAGCAAATTTAAAATTTGAGCTTGTACTGAAATATCCAAAGACGAAGTGGGCTCATCAAGAATCAGAAATTTTGGCTTCAGGATAATCGCCCTTGCAATGCTCACTCTTTGCTGCTGCCCTCCGCTTAATTGATGGGGATATCGGAATAACAGCTCTTCTCCTAAATTGACTTTATGAATAACCTCTTTAATGATTGAATCAATCATCTCTGTTTTCACACCGTTAATAACAAGGGGTCTGGCCAGAGATGTTTTAATGGTTAATCTGGGATTAAGAGATGAAAAAGGATCCTGGAATACAATACTCATTTTTTTTCTTAATTCTTTTAGTGATTCTCCGGATGCTTTGGATGTATCCGAGCCTTCAAAAAATATGGAACCTGAAGTAAGTTCAATTAATTTAAGAATTGATCTTCCCAGGGTCGTCTTCCCGCATCCGCTTTCCCCGACCAATCCCATCGTCTCACCTTCATTAATATCCAGGCTGACATCATCAAGGGCTTTAATATGAATGATCTTCTTTTTAAATAGACCCTTTTTCAAAGAAAAATATTTTTTTAGATCCGTAATTTCAATTATTTTTTCCATTCATTTCCTCATTAAAATACAGGCACATAAATGTCCTTTTTCAATTTCTACCATCTTTGGTTCAATTTTCTGACATTCTTTTTTGCTATAGGGACAACGTTCATGAAATCTACAGCCCTTTGGTGGATTAATAAGATTAGGTACACTACCCAAGATTGTTTTGAGCCTACCATCTTTTTTATTCATTCTAGGCAATGAACCCATTAATAGCTGGGTATAGGGGTGATAAGGTTTTTCAAAGATTTGAAAAACATCTCCGATTTCAACAATTTTACCTGCATACATCACCGCAATCCGATCAGCAATTTCGGCTACTATACCGAAATCGTGAGTAATAAGTAATATTGATGTCCCAATTTCTTCTTTCAAATCTTTAATTATTTCAAGTATTTGTGCCTGGATTGTAACATCCAAAGCAGTAGTCGGTTCATCTGCAATAAGTAATTTTGGTTTTCGGGAAATCATCATACCAATCATGACTCTTTGCCGCATTCCTCCGCTAAGCTCAAAAGGGTAACTATTAGCCCGTTCCTCGGGATCCGGAATCTTGACTTCCTTAATAATTTCGACTGCTTTTTCCCAAGCCGCTTTCTTCGATATTTTATCAAGGACAATGGCTTCTGAAACTTGAGATCTAATCCGAATTACCGGATTCAAAGAGTCCAGAGGATTTTGAAATATCATACTTATTTTTTTACCCCTTATGTTGAACATTTCCTTACGACTTAAGCTTAAAAGATCCTGATCCTGAAAAATAATATTTCCCCCGGTGATTTCTCCTGGTTCGGAAATTAAACGCATTAAGGCATAAGCGGTGGTCGATTTTCCACAACCTGATTCTCCAACCAAAGCAAAAATTTCCTTTTTCCTAATGGAAAAATTGACCTTCTCAACCGCAGATACAATACCTGCACTGGTATTAAACCTTACACTTAAATTATTAATTGATACCAAATCTTTTTCTGTTGTCATAATATATTCCCATTGTTATATTTTTAATTTCGGGTCAAGTATATCTCTTAAACCTTCCCCTATTAAATTAAATCCCAATACTGTATAGGCTATTGCCAAACCCGGAAAAATAGTAATCCAGGGCGCCTTACGGATAAAAGGGATTCCATTTGAAAGGATAACTCCCCAATCCGGGAGAGGTGGTTGAGCTCCCAGTCCCAAAAACCCCAATGAAGAAGTCAGCAATATAGCTGAAGGCAAGGCTAAAGTGGTGATGACAATAATAGATGGCATCACATTGGGAAGAATATAGCGAAGGATGATATTAAAATCATTTTCTCCGAATGCTCTTGCCGCTTCGATAAAAGGCATATTTTTTAGTGACTGAGTCTTGGCCCTGACGATTCTGGTAAATTGAGCCCAGCTAACAACTGCGATAGAAATCACCACATTATTTAGACTGGGACCTAACATGGTGATAATAGCCAGGGCTAGAATAATCGGAGGCATTGACCAGGTAAGATCGGTAATAAAAAGAATGATCCTATTGGTTATTCCTCCGTAATATCCGGCCAGTAATCCCAAAGAAATTCCGATAAAGCTTTCTATTAAGACTACGATTAAACCTACTCTTAAAGCAATTCTTGAACCATAAACCACCCTGCTGAAAATATCTCTTCCATAACGGTCAGTACCGAATAAATGTTGCTGATTCGGATTAGTTAGTTTATTTATAATTTCCATTTCATCGTATGTATAAGGAGCTATGATATCCGCAAAAACAGCAATAAATAAAACGCTGAAAAAAATAAAAAAACCGACACAGAAAGTCTTGTTCTTTAATCCATCTTTGATAAAATTCTTGATCATGCATTTTCCCCTTTGATTTCCAGTCTGATTCTGGGATCCAGCATGGCTGTAATAATATCTCCCGTTGTGTTAGAGATAACGGTAAGCATGGCAATAATAAAAATGATGCCCTGCACCACAGGGAAATCCTGACCTACGATTGACTTCCAGAGCAATTTTCCTGTTCCCGGCCAGGCAAATACACTCTCGATAATAATTGATCCTCCAAAAATCCAGGGAAGAGAAAGAAAAAACATAACAGT
>CBFCZX010000126.1:0-4532 GCA_965602765.1 uncultured Atribacterota bacterium
CATTACCATTATAGAATTAGCAGATCAAATATTAGGCCCTCTGGATCCGGAAATGGCTTCTTTGGTTCACCAACATTTAAAAGAAAAAAATGTAGAATTATATCTAAAGGATGCGGTAAAAGAAGTTGCGCATCAAGATAATTACTCTTTAGCAAAACTTACCAGTGGAAAAGAAATCAAAACGGATTTAATTTTAATCGGCATAGGTGTACGTCCTGAAGTCACTTTGGCCAAAAAAGCAGGTTTGGAAATCGGAAAAAGAGGCGGCATAAAAGTGGATAATCATTTAAAAACTTCTGATTCTGATATTTATGCTGTAGGAGATGCTATCGAAGTAAGTGATTATATTAGCGGGGAACAAGCGCTTATTCCACTTGCCGGACCGGCTAATAAACAAGGTAGAATTGCTGCTAATAATATCTGCGGAATATCCGAAAAGTATGACGGAACCCAAGGAACATCCATACTAAAGGTATTTGATATGACTGTGGCAGCAACAGGAAATAATGAAAAATTATTGAAAAGATTTGGCATTTCTTACGAAAAATCATTTACTCACTCGGCGTCACATTCCGAATATTACCCCGGTGCCCAAGCCGTATCCATTAAACTGCTCTTTTCGCCAGGTAATGGCAAAATTTTAGGAGCTCAAATTATAGGCCATAAAGGAGTAGATAAAAGGATAGATGTTCTGGCAACGGCTATTCGTGCAGGAATGACAGTTTACGAATTAGAGAAACTGGAACTTGCATATGCACCACCCTATTCTTCAGCCAAAGACCCTGTAAATATGGCCGGATATGTTGCATCTAATATATTAAAAGGTGACCATGCCATCATTCACTGGGATAAAATAGGAAAAATAGATAAAGAAAAGACTATCTTGTTAGATGTAAGGCACCCTTCTGAATTTAAACAGGGGACCATCGAAGGAGCAATTAATATCCCGGTAGATGAAATAAGGGATAACCTTGATAAAATTCCAAAAAATAAAAAAATCATTCTTTTCTGTAAACAGGGATTAAGGGGCTATATCGCTTATAGAATATTAGTGCAAAAAGGATTTAAAGACATAAAAAATCTCAGCGGTGGCATTTTAACATACTTTCCTACCACCCAAAAACAATCCAATATGGATATTCATTGATGGTGTAAAAAGACAAGATAAGCTTTATCAAAACAGATAAACGAGTTATTTCCGAAAAAAGATAAAAATGGCCTTGAATGGCGAAAAATTGAAAATATAATAAAATAAACATTGGTACTTTATTCGGGAAAATGTTAAAATATATTACGAAAATAATGAATTTTTATACAAAATACGGAGTCAATTTATCTTTTAAAACAATAATCATATAAAGGAGATCATATGGCAAGTAATACTGAATTTGTCAGAAAAAGTGATTTGTTAAAAGCATTGGGACATCCTACCAGGTTGTGTATTGTAAAAGGTCTGATTGAAAAAGAAAATAATGTAAGTAAAATTCAAGAATGCCTTGAGTTACCGCAATCAACCATATCCCAACATCTTTTTAAATTGAAAGCCGCCGGAGTTATTAAAGGTGAACGAAATAAGCTTGAAATATCTTATCGCGTAGTTGATAAAAACGCAAAAAAAATTATTGCAGTATTGTTTCCGGAAAAAGAAAAATAAGTAAAGTGTTTTATGATTTTTGTATAAAAATGATATGATAATATGCTATTTAAAAATCCCTTTCTGTTAACAGAAGGGGATTTTTAATAATTAATTGCATTTTTAATAATTTTTTTCTCTTGGTACCGAGAGTGAGCGTCCAATAATTTCTTCCTGAGGCGTATACTGGATGGGGTAACCTCTATTAATTCATCTTCTTGAATGTAATCTAATGCTTGTTCCAGGGAAAACTGGCGGGGCTTCTCTAAACGCAGCGCTTCGTCTGAACCACTTGCACGCATATTTGTAACATGTTTTTTCTTGGCAACGTTCACTTCCATATCACCCGCTCTTTTATTTTCTCCTATTATCATCCCTTCATAGACTTCTGTCACTGGATTTACAAATAATGTTCCTCTCGCTTGGGCATTATACAGTCCGTATGTACTGGTTATGCCGCTTTCAAATACAATTAAGACACCTCGAGAGCGTTGAGGGATAAAACCTTTGTAGGGTTGATAGTTAAGGAAGAGGTGGTGCATAATTCCCTTACCTTTTGTCTTGGTAAGAAATTCATCTCGAAAACCAATCAAACCTCTTGCCGGAATTTCAAATTCCAGACGAAGCTGGTCAATAGAAAAATCAACCATATTGGTTAATTTACCTTTTCTTTTTCCACAAATTTCCAAAACTACACCCATGGTATCTTTGGGAATATCACAGTTCATCAGTTCTATCGGTTCACATTTTTCTCCATTAATATTCCTAAAAATAACCTTTGGTTTGGAAACCTGAAATTCATAGCCTTCACGGCGCATATTCTCGATTAAAATAGAAAGATGAAGTTCTCCTCTTCCGGATACATGAAAAGTATCTGTAGATTCAGTTTCTTCTACCTTCAAACTTACATTTGTTTCTATTTCTTTAAACAATCTCTCTCTTAAATGTCGAGAGGTAATATATTTACCTTCTTTTCCGGCAAATGGACTATTATTTACAATAAAATCCATGGTTAACGTTGGTTCATCAATTTTAATTTCTGTCAGGGCTTCTGAGTTTATCCGACAGGCAATCGTTTCACCGATATTTGCATCACCTATTCCGGCAATAGCAACAATTTCTCCTGATTCAGCTTTTTTTACCATTTTTCTTTCTAAGCCTTCATAAAGGTAAAGTTTTACTACCTTGTACAAAACCTTACTTTTATCACGCTTGATCAGGGAAACAATATCTCCTTCTTCTATCCTCCCACGATTAATCAGTCCAACGACTATTTTCCCTACATAATCATCATAATCAAGATTAGTCACCAACAATTGCAAGGGGGAATTATGATCAATTGAAGGAGCAGGTATATGTTCTAAAATACTTGAAAAAAGTGGCTCAAGATTATCTTCAAGATTCTCAGCGAAAAATCCGGAAAATCCTTCCCGTGCCGATGTGTAAATAACCGGAAAATCAATCTGACCATCATTTGCTCCCAGCTCAATAAAGAGATCATAGATTTCATTCAAAACTTCAGCAGGTCGAGCATTAGGCCGATCGATTTTATTAATAACCACAATAGGAATCAGGTTTAATTCCATGGCTTTGCGTAAAACAAATCTGGTTTGAGGCATCGGTCCTTCAAAGGCATCTACAATCAATAGAACTCCATTTACCATTCGAAGGATTCTTTCAACTTCTCCGCCGAAATCCGCGTGCCCCGGCGTATCAACAATATTTATTTTTGTATTACGCCAGTAAACCGATGCACTCTTGGAAAAAATAGTAATCCCTCTTTCTCTCTCCAAATCGTTTGAATCCATTATTCTCTCTTTTACTTCTTGGTTCTCCCGAAAAGTTCCGCTTTGCTTCAACATGGCATCAACAAGGGTTGTTTTTCCATGGTCTACATGGGCAATAATCGCAATATTTCTCAAATCTAAATCTTTTATCATATTCTTTCCTTTTTCTTAAATGGTGACAAGCACACGAGATTGGATTTTACCACAATTAATCATTATATTCAATATATTTTTTGCTTAATTAAATTTATCGGCCAGTAATCCTAATTGTCCGGATATTTTATTTATTCGATAAAATAATAAATTGTAAATTTCTAAAAGAGGAATTTCAATCATTTATCTCGAATCATGATATAAATATAAAGTTTTTTAGTAAAAAAATGACTAAAATAATGCTAAATCGTATAAAATGAAAAATTGGTAAATTGTTAATTAGTAAATTTTTTATCTATGCCCCTGGTTGCGATCATTAAAAAAGGAACCATCAAAAAGACAAGATAAAAAATTATTATAAAAATATAATTGATACATAATTCTATGGGCTGTTATAATTTAATATCGGTTTATTGATTTCGATTACACAACTCTTTCCGGAGAGGAAATATTCCCTTGTTTATTCTAAGTAATTATCCTGGTTATCAAAACCATCATTGTAATAAATTTTAGATTATTTAAGGAGATTTATAAATGATCCTATTAGTTATTATTGGATATATTCTCTTGGTATTCTTAATCTTGATTTTAGCAGTCCTCTTTATACCTATTATTTTTCATATTCATGCAATAAAAACAGATAGTCTTTACCTTTTGATATCCATTAACTGTTTTTTTTATGCAGTCTCCTTTAATCTAGAAAAAAAAAGTAATGAAAAAACGATATTCAATGTAAAGGTTTTTGGTATTCGAATACCTGTGGAAATAAATGAATCTAAAGAAAAGAAACAGAAGAAGGCTAAAAAAGAAGGAAAATACAATTATAAATATCTTCTTAATAAAGCTTTTTTGGAAAAAATATTCCAATTAATAAAAAAAATATTAAAACATATTTCTCCCCGAAGATTAAAGATTCGTTTAAAATATGGATTTGATAATCCTGCGGATACCGGAATTTT
>CBFCZX010000127.1:0-4428 GCA_965602765.1 uncultured Atribacterota bacterium
TCAGGTCGTCTCCGGTTATAAATCCACCGGTTTTTTGGGCATGTTTTACTATTTTATCCGCTAATCTTCCCCGATAAAAACTTCGAGTATGAGTACGGGCAATTTCCAATAATGTATTTGCCGTATCGATAAAACATATTTTTTCTCCTACTTCCGGTACCCTGCCCTCCGGGGCAAAATGTTTTTTAAATTCGGGAAATTCCTCGTATTTACCAATTACTCTTTTCCATGCTCCGGCAGTGATAGGGGATACATGAAATCCCTTTTTTGCATACCTGATTACAGGTTGAAATAAATCCTTAAATGGTAGTCGTCCGAACCTTTTTGATAATTCCTTCCATCCTGAAACTGCTCCGGGAACTGTCACCGAATCCCAGCCAGTGATGGGCATTTTATTATATTTTTTTGTAAAACACTCATAATTCCATGATGCCGGCGATTTTCCTGAAGCATTTAATCCATATAATTTTTTTGTTTTATTATCCCATATAATAGCAAAGGCATCTCCACCAATGCCATTATTGGTGCATTCAACCACCGTTAAAGTGATTGCAGCACATATAGCGGCATCTGCAGCATTGCCTCCCTGACGCATAATATCAAGCCCGGACTGCACTGCCAATGGCTGGGATGCAGCTACCATATTTCTAGCAAAAACCGGCATCCGTTGTGAAGAATAGGGAAAGTTCCAATTAACATCTAGCATTTTCATCACCTCAAAGGTAAAAAAAATTTTGCATCTGTGTTACTTAATAAATTAACTTTAGAATCTCTATACATAATTAATACTCAATCACTGTTTAAAATCTTTGTTTTTATTGTTTCTGTTTAATATTTTATAAAAATAAATGATAAAAATATTGTATCAGGTTTGGGCGAGGGCAAGCAAAAAATTATTTAATTTACAGTGCGCAAAGCTTTTTTTTCATATTGATAATTTTAAATATATAATTTTACTAAATATAATATTGTAATCAAATGTTTATGAAAATAATAACTTTAATATATTGCAAGCATTATTTTTAATATAATGATTGCAATATATTAATAATTAGTGTATATTATATAATAAATAATGTTATAATAAGGAGGAAACCTATGAAAGGTGAAAATAAAGAACAGCGTTTTAAGCGAGTAGCTGAAAGAAGAGTTAGGAGGATTCTAGACAGCTTTAGAAGTTTATCTCAATGCTCCAATAAACGCATGTATAATTGGGATGAACAACAATTAATAAAAATGTGGGAAGCCATCGAACATGCCTTTAAAACCTGTCAGAACAGTTATAAAAATGCAGAACCCGAAGAATTTATTTTTTAAGACCGGGTGGATAAAAATATGGGAATGTTTTTATTTAAAAAAATACCTTTTGTTTTTGAGGAAAAGGATTATGAAATCAAAATGTTTTACAATGCTGATACTGTAAATATCGTTGCTTTTAGAAAACACTATCCTGCTAATGGATTTAGACACCGGATAAAAATCTCTAAATCTCTTGATATGAAAAAAATATTGCAAAGCAAGGTCATCGACGAATATATCGACATATGCAAAAAGGATATCATAGAGAAAAGATGGGACAGAATAACACGATAACTTTTCAAATTATCGTTTATAGTACATGCATCCTACTGACACCATATAAAAAATGGGTGTAGTTTGGCCGGATAATTATCGATAAATAAAAGATGGTTTTACTCGAGCAGTAATTCGAATCGCTGTTCCGTTACTTTTGTGCCCCATTGTTTACCGGTAAATTCTTTTACTAATTTAAAGCCATTCTTTTCATAAAGATGCCGTGCAGCATCAAGGCCTTTAAATGTCCAAAGGTACACTCGCTGATATTTTTTCTTCCTGCAAAAATTAATTGCTTCATTCATCAACCAATTTCCAATACCTTTTCCACGCAGGATATCCGAAACAATAAACCAGCGAAGGTGTGCTCCTTCCTTTTCGGCATTCATACCGTCAATCGTGATAGAACCTTCTACCCGCTCCCCTCTTGAAGCAGTCCAGAAACCATCCGTCTTTTCATTGTAGCGTTCCAAAAATTCTGATATTTCGCTTGCGACTTTTGCTTCGAAAAAAAGTGTAAAATTCCAATGTTGATGATAGTAAATGCCGTGAAGTTCTGTAACCCGTCCTAATGAACCGGGAATATATCCTTTTTTCAATACTATATCTGACATTTTATCCTCCATGTTTGTTTCTTGATCTTTCTTGACAACTTTAAAGCTAAATGTGTTTTTGTATCACTATCTTCTCATGATATATATTAACTTTATTTCATGAGGAAGAAATTTCGATAAACATTTCTAAAAGATTTCACCGAATATCTTTGTCCAAATATTAAGGGTCATTTTTATAAAACTACTGTATTAATCTATAATATCCTTCTTTTTGGCGATAAAAATACAGTAAATCCACAGTAATGTTACTATGGATTTACTGTATGAAAATATAGGATTGTTAATATGCCTGGTGATAGGTTTCGTAATGACTCGTCTCCTCATGTATACCAACCAAATTCAGTTCATCCCCCATCTTTGCTATTTCTTTTTTTAACAGAAGATATGCAATGCCGACTGAGAGAATATCTGCCAACGGATATGCTACCCAGATACCCATCTTACCCATAAGGAGAGGCAGGAGCATTACGAGGGATAAAGTGAATACTGCCTGTCTGGACAAAGAAACAAACAAAGCTTTGAACGGCTGATTGATAGCCAGGAAGAAAAAGTAACTTAAGATTTGTATTCCGATAAACGGAGTAATAAGCATCGCAATTCTTAATGGCAAAATACCTCGTTGAATAATCATTGTTTCTTTTGTGAACAAACCAAGCACATTAGCTGGAAATAAAATCATGATCGCAAATAAAAAACATCCCATAATCAGAGAAAAAATCAATGACTTTTTTAAGGTTTGTCCAATTCTATAATATTTTTCCGCTCCAAAATTATATCCGATAATCGGTTGAATGCCCTGTGCTAAACCTAAAAACGGCATAGTGACAAAAACATAGATACGGCTAAAAACACCATAGATGGAAATATCCAAGCTGGTGCCGTAATACCTTAGGGATAAATTCATGGTAATAGCCAAGAGAAAAAAGCCGATTTGATTAAAAAACACACCTGTGCCCAAGGCCAGGACCTGCTTGATTTTCCGTATTTTGAACCGCCAGGCATATTTTTGAAATTGAATAATGCTCTTTCCGGATAGATAATAATGGCTCAGATATATCGTAGTGATAAGCCGGGCAATCACGGTTGCAAGCGCCGCACCGGCGGTTCCCATATGAAAAATAAATATAAAAATCGGGTCAAGTATCACATTCAAAAAAGTACCTAAAAACATTCCCAGGGCAGCCAGTTTTGCATTTCCCTCTGCCTTTATGATATTTATTTCAAGAAAGCTTAAAAAGATAAAGATAAATCCAAAAACAATATAGGTATAATAGCCATCGGCATATGGGTAAATCTCCATGGTAGCTCCAAATAAATAGATTATCTGTTCTTTAAAAATAAGCAATATTCCGGGCAATAGGATTCCCAAGACCAAAGAAAAAATAACTGAGGTTATAATAGTCTTTGCTGCTTCCTCTTTTTTCTGATTTCCCAATTCAATGGATATGATGGAAGCTGTTCCGGTACCAATGGCCATGCCAAGAGCAATAGCAAACATCTGCAAAGGAAACACAATTGCCAATCCACCCAAGCCTTCCGAACCGACTCCCCATCCGACAAATATAGCATCAACAAGGTAATACAAACCGTTGATTACCATGGCAAAAATCATAGGAATTGACATCCTATAAATTAGTTTTGATATTGGCGCATTTCCCAATTGTACTCGTTCTGTTGTTGTTGATTTCATTTTTTATTCTCCTTTTTTATTTTATAAATTATTTACTTTCAATTTTCATTTCTATAATTCATGATTTCGGTACCAGCAATAATCATGCTTGGCACGCATTTTCCTATAATATTCTTCTTTTTTGATTCCATCGGGATGATTGATAAAATAATTCAGGATATTCTTAATGATTTCCACTGCCCCTCTATTTATTTCTTTTTTATCTATTTTTTTCATTCTTTACATCTTTCTTATGCTAATAATGAATTATTATTCATTTATATTTAAAAAATTTTATTTGTTTTATGCATTAATAATTTACATCAATGAGCAACATGCATTCATTTCTGGCTTGAATTTCCTTAAATCTTACTTCAAGGTTAATCCCTCCCGGGTGATTTAAAAAATACGCAAAAGTATCCTTAAAAAATTTTCCGTTTTCATAAATTTTTTTCATTAAATACCTCTTACTCATTTTTCCCTCCTACTTTTTAATATTGAATAAATATTCATATTTATTTAAAAAATTTATTGATGAAGTCCACTGACACCATAGTAATATTGATGCATCAA
>CBFCZX010000128.1:0-4352 GCA_965602765.1 uncultured Atribacterota bacterium
AAAGGAAAAAATAAATAGGGACACATCCCATTTTCTTAGATAATCAATATTTTACTTTTAAATTAAATAAACAGGAAGGTGTACCAAGTCAATAATAAGCTAACTTTTAGCAGAAAACCTATAGGATCTGAGGAGTTTCTTAACCAGATTGTTGAGGTTTTAGGTATTTCTGTAGATAGACGTCCCAAAGAAAGACCTAAGAAGAAAATTGATAAATAGGTGTCTGTCCCTATTTTTTTTTCGGATGAAGAACTGAAAAATAGTTTAACTCCCCTACAGTATAAGGTCACGCAAGATGACGGTACAGAAAGGGCCTTTGACAATGAATATTGGGATAACAAGAAAGAAGGTATTTATGTGGATGTTGTATCCGGTGAGCCGCTTTTTAGTTCTCTTAATAAGTTTGATTCGGGAACAGGCTGGCCCAGCTTTACGAAACCACTCGAACCGGATAACATTTTAGAAAAAGAAGATAATAGTTTATCTATGAGCAGAACGGAAGTAAGGAGCAAAAATGCAGATTCTCATCTTGGACATTTATTTGAAGATGGACCTGCGCCCACGGGTCTTCGCTATTGTATGAATTCAGCTTCCCTTCGCTTTATTCCCAAAGAAGATTTAGAAAAGGAAGGATATGGTCAATATAAGAATCTTTTCGAATAATAAGCCGAATTCATTAATGCTCATCTTTACATTGTGTTTTAGCGGCAGAGGTTGATGTTTTGCCGTGCAATAGAGGACATTGCACAGCAAGGGTTAATCCTTTGTCGCTTTTAAAATATCAAAATACAAAATTATTCTACAGGAGTTTTTTTATTTTTTATGATTTATCCCCGAACTGCCGATTATCAGAATAAGCCATTTCTTTATCTATAAAATAACTGATGACAGTTCTTATGACAACAATACTGGCTAAAATGGCGATTTCTTCTAAAGAAGGGTAGGTGATGGTAAGAATAACATCGGCCGCGATTAAAAACTCTAATCCTAACAATAAATAAGAAGCAAATTGGTGTCTTAAAATCTCTTTTTCCCGATAGGTTTTAGTACCTCTTAAACGCTTTATCTCCAGTATGATAAATTTAAAAAAGGATAACAAAGCTCCCCATGCGATAATAATAATAGCTCCAATACCGATTGACGTTGAAATAAGTACCAAAAATTCCATATCTTCCTCCTATATTAAATGATTTAAATATTCTATATTTTTATAATTCGGGAAAAAAATTAAAAATCCTTTATTTTTTTAAAAAAAGGGATTCAAGTAAAATATGTCGTAATATAAAAAAAGAACAAAAACATTAATAATATGACTTTGTAAATTGTTAAAATTTTAATTGCATTTGAAGGAGGGTTTTTCATGATTGAAAATTATAGAAACTTTCTTAAGGATAGTATTCGGAAAACGATTGATTTTTCGACCACAGACCAGAGCAGAGGCATCAAGCCACCGCCAGCAGAAAAGCCGTGTAATCCAGAAGACAAAAAAATTAATCTTGTTAAACCAGGTGAATGGAAATCAATTCACGAAGTAAGTGTTGAAACTGCGATTGACAGAAGGAAATCGAGAAGGTCTTATACTGAAGATGCCATAAAACTCGAAGAACTTTCTTTTCTTCTATGGGCAACCCAAGGTCTTCGGGGAAAAATATCTGCTGTTAGAAATTACAGAACCGTGCCTTCAGCGGGATGCAGACATGCTCTGGAAACCTATATTGCGGCTTTCAGGGTTGAGGGTATTCCCAAAGCGATTTATCGTTATTTGCCGATGAGTCATCAACTGATTGAGGTGGTTAAACACGAAAATCTTGAGGATTTGCTAACCCGTGCCGCACTTGATCAATCATTCGCCGGTAAAAGCGCAGTGACCTTTATTTGGACAACGATACCGGCACGTACGGAATGGCGATACGGCCGGGCATCTTATAAAGTGATAGCCATTGATGTTGGTCATGTTTGTCAAAACCTCTACCTGGCGTGTGAATCAATTGGCGCCGGAACTTGTGCTATTGCCGCTTATGATCAAGAATTTGCAGATAACATTCTTGGAATTGATGGTGTTGAGGAATTTACCATTTATATGGCACCGGTGGGGAAAGTATAATAATTAGAAATGGAGGAATGATTGTGTTAGATATACAAAGAAATAATCTTGATAAATCAAGTTCACCTTATCTTCGGCAGCATGCAAAGAATCCTCTATGGTGGCAGGAATGGCGTTCTGAAATTATCGGAGAAGCGATTAATCAGAATAAACCGCTTTTCGTATCGGTTGGTTATGCAACCTGTCATTGGTGTCATGTGATGGCCGCTGATGCTTTTTCGGATCGGGCTACAGCTGATTATTTAAACAAGTATTTCATATGCATAAAAGTGGATCGGGAAACCAGGCCGGATATTGACCAGTTTTTAATGCATTTTATCACTGCACAAAATGGAAGCGGAGGTTGGCCTTTAAATGTTTTTTTAACTCCGGACATTCATCCTATTTTCGCCCTTACCTATGCACCGGGGCATGGTGGTAGCTCGATGTCCTCATTTCTTGATATTACCAAAAGGGTATATGATTACTATATTAATCACCAGGATAAAATATTACCCTTTAAAGCTATTGAAAAACCACCTCCCATTATTGAAGAGAAAATGATTGTAAATGATTTATTAACCTATTTTGATTCCGCTGAAGGAGGTTTTGGTAAAGGACAAAAATTCCCTCCCCACACGACGCTTTTATATCTTTTGTATTTACTTTGTGTAGAGAAAAATGAAAGTATTTATAAAATGATTAGTACCACGCTCGATGCGATGCGTTTAGGAGGACTGAATGATCACCTGCAGGGCGGTATTTTTCGTTATTGCGTGGATAGAAAATGGACTATCCCGCATTTTGAGAAAATGCTTTATGACCAGGCGATGGCTTTATGGTGTTATGCTTTGGCATATAAAATCATGGATAAAAAAGCATATAAAGTTATGGCAGAAAAAATCCTGCGGTGTCTTGAAGAGTGTTTCAACGAAAAGGGGTTATATATTTCTGCTTATGATGCTGACACAGAACATATAGAAGGTGCAACCTATACCTGGAAATATGATGAATTAAAAGAATTATTATCAGCGGAGGAATTTCATCGATTGAGTGAATCCTATTTTATTTTTCCGGAAGGAAATTTTGAAGATGCGATTCACTTGACAAGAAAGAATAATGCCCTTTTAAGGGATATTGAAGAAAAATTACTGGTCATACGAAATCAGAGAAACCAGCCTGAAAAAGACAGTAAAATTCTATGTGGCATAAATGCTTTGGTTGCCATAGCCATGTTGCAGGCAGGCCGATTTTTAGGAAAACCGGAGTTGGAAGCGAGAGCCGTGCAGATAGTTAAGAGTCTAATGGAACGATTTTGGAATGGTAAATTCCTGGCACATTCTCTTTCAAATGGCATAATGCAAAAGCAGAAATTTTTATTTGACGGTGCTTGCATGCTCATTGCTCTCACCATGCTTTATGAGAATGATGAGAGTTGGGGTGCCTTAATGCGTAAAATGTCTGAGTATGTTAAATCATTTAAGGAAGATGAAAAATGGGTAGAATCAAGGTCTGAAGATTTTCAAACGATTTATGCTTCCTGGTTCGACCATCCGATTCCTTCAAGTGTCTCTCTAGCGGAAATAGGATTGACCCGTGTGGGGCTTTTAGACGGGAAGGAAATTCATCCTAAAACCTACCGACAACCATTTCATGCGGATTTTTTTAACCTTACCGTCATGCTAAGTAACGGGCTTTTTCATCTATTTACTACCAAAAAAGTGGTTGACTGGAATACACTGTCGCCAAATTCGCTTCAAATGCGTGGGGAACCGGAGACGGATTGCTACAGAGGCGTTTGCCGTCCTATAACCCTTAAAAAATAATGGCAAGATATTACCATGTTAGGGCCTGCTGAAGTAGCAGTTTCTGCTCTAAAAGTTGATTTTGCAAAAATCCATTCTCTATATTGGCGAGGGCAGCTCATTTGCCCAAAAACTACAAAAAGATCAAATAACACTCTATAGCAAGGAAGAGTATACTAACCGGATGGTTAGTTTTTTAGAATAAAATTAGAAATAGAGGTGAATAAAGATGGTTAAATCAGATAATAAGAAAAACAACCCTGGTAAAGATAAGCAGCTTATTTCTTTAGTGATATGTGGTGAGGCCGGGCACGGGATACAAACTGTTGAAATGTTATTGACCCGGATTTTTAAATTAGGAGGACTTAATGTATTTGCCACCAAAGAATATATGTCTCGAGTAAGAGGTGGAAGTAATTCTACTCAGATAATCATATCTTCCAAGAAAGTATTGGCTCCCTTGA
>CBFCZX010000129.1:0-4340 GCA_965602765.1 uncultured Atribacterota bacterium
TTACTTTTCATAGCTTATTTGCTCCTTACTATTTTATATTAATCCTTCCTGTGTAAAACTGGTATAATTTTCATCGCCTATGATAATATGATCCAGCACTTTAACGCCAATGATTTTACAGGCATCTACCAAGCGCTTGGTAATTTCCAAATCATTTTTGCTGGGATTAGATTCCCCACTGGGATGATTATGCAGAAAAATGACCGAAGCGGCAGATTCCCGAACAATTTCATTTAACACTTCCCGGGGATGAACCAGGCTCTCAGTTAAACTCCCCTCGGAAATAGTGACATCTTTGATTATTTTATTCTTTACATCCAGCAGAATCAATTTAAATTTTTCTTTCTTTAAATCTCTCATGTGAGGTTTATAATAATCTGCCACATCTTTAGCATTATGAATTTTCTTTTTAATAGGGCTTTTCTCTTGAGCAAGACGTTTACCGATTTCCAGAGCAGCTTTTATTTGGGAATATTTTGCCAAACCTATTCCTTTGATAGCAGACATTTCGGAAAAGCTTAAAGTATCCAATCTTCTCAATGTTCTGGTTTCTGATAATAAATCCTTTGCGATTTCTATCGAATTCTTCCCTTTCAAACCTTTGACCATTATTATCCCTAATAATTCAGCATCTGTCAAAGTTTTTGCACCATTTTTAATCAATCTTTCTCTTGGCCTTTCTTTATCCGGCCAATCTTTTACGGTAAAGTTCTTTTGCTCCATCTCTACTCCTTTACTTGCTTGGAATGTACGGAAAAAGAATTAAATAATTTTTAGAATGTTATCTATATCATAGCAACTAAAAAAATAGATTATCCTTTTTTCCCGGACTTAGATTTTATTCTATTTAAACGATGCTCCAATTGACCCTTTAAGAAGTCATCTTCAATCATGGTCAGAGCTTCTTTCACAATATTTTCGGCTTTCTTATAATCTCTTAAACAGTGCTCATAATATTTTGCAAGCTCTTCATAGGGATAATAGATAAATGCATCACTTTTACTAATCGTCTCTTTCCAAATATTCTCTGCCTCATTCCATTTTTTCTGTCTCTTATAAGCAAAAGACAATGATTTCAAGGTCTCCAAAAGCTGCTCTCCTGGCAAATCAAATTTCAGTACTTCATTATAATAGAAGGTACTTTTAATATATTCTTTCTTTTTATCGAAAATTTTCCCCAAACTATAAATATCAATTGGAAAAAAATCAGCATTTAAAGGCTCCTTTAAAAAATCATTTATTTTTACGGTTAATGCGACCAACGATAAAATATCTTGCAGGTTATGGTCAAAAACCCCTTTTATTTCTCTTGCATCTTTAGACTGTAGATATCTGAAATAGATGGCAGGGACAAGGTAGCCCGGAACATCATTTTCTCGATAGATGCTTAATATGTCTCTCTCAACGGTGGATAAGGAACAATTTCCCAGCCTTTTTTTCCAGAGTCTGCGTACCGGGTATAGAAGGTCAAGATGTAAAGGTTCTCTTAAATTCATCTCCATGCCTGACATGATAAAACGGCTTTCCATTAATGGAAGATCAAAAGCTTTACCATTATAAGTAACAACACATTCAAATTGTGACAGTAATTCGTTAAGAGAAGCCAGTAAAGCCGGTTCTTCATCAAAATCCCGCATAAAGTACTGCCTAACACAAAATTGACTATCGGTAAAGTATCCCAATCCAACCAAAAAGGCAAAAGTTCCCGTTCCCCCGGCCAATCCGGTTGTCTCTGTATCCAGGAAGACCGTCTTTCTGAAATCCATTTTTTTTAATTGCTCATCCCCTAATAATTGAGAAAGATAATGAGCAGGAGATGAAAAGATTTTAGAAAAGTTTATTTCACCGCATATATAATCAAGAGGAAAATAATTCTCACATACAAAACTTTCTCCAAAAGGTGTCTTTGTAAATACGCCTGATAAAACTTCATCAATCCTTACGCCTTTTTCTTTCTCAGGTTTTCGGCTATTTTTTTTTGAAGAAGAGGTCATTTTATTAATTTTTTCTTGTAATTGTGAAATTTTTTCCAACCGTTCTTTCAAGTCCATCTTTTAATTCAAAGCCTCCTTTAGTATTAAAAGTGCGCTTTCTTTACCTTCTATTCCAACCTCATCAATCGGGCCTACGCAGGATGGGCATCCTTTTTCACATCCGCAGGTCATAATTAATTCCCGTGCAGCTACTAATAAAACATGATGTAAATCAAACATTTTTTCACTGAATCCTACCCCTCCGGGATAATTATCGTAGATATAAATCGTTGGCTTTCCGGTGTCAGGGGAAAATACTTCAGGGACAGCCTTAATATCCTGTGGGTCACACATAATATATAACGGTGCAACATTAATAAGGACATTGGATAAAGCTAAAAGACCGCTTCCCAAATCAAAAGAAATCTGTTTATCTTTATAAGATTTTAAAAATTCAATGGTTTCACTGTTTAAAGAAATCCAGTAAGAGGAAGTTTGCATTTCCTCAGGGGGTAAATTGATTTCTCCGAAGCCCAGTGTTTCATGCGTGTAAAATTTTATTTTTTTAAACATGGTAGCACAGGTTGTAATGCTTACCTCTCCAAATGAATGATGCATACTTTTTGTCTCTTTTTTATTAAACTCGTTTAAAACTTTGATATGGCTCTCCACATGTGCATCTGTATAATAATTTACATTTACTTTCTTGGTATATGCTTTATTATTTTCGTAATCCAATTTTTGAATACTGTATTGTTCACCTTCATGAATATAGATAGCCCCTTCATACATCAAGGTAGGAACACTGGCTTTATCTATTTCTCCAATGACTTCTGTTTGCTGGTCGGTTGTATCCACAATGACAAAATTATCCAATGAAGCACTTCGCAGGCTTATATTATTAGCAGGGTATATTTCACTCATCCAATACCATTTTCCACCGACATGACGAAGCAGATTTTTCTCTTCCAAATGCCTTAAAATATCTTTTAGTTTTTCGGTACCAAAATCTTCGTCCTCTTTAAATGGAAGTTCAAAGGAGGCACATCGAATATGGTTCATTAAGATGCTAAGATTATTCGGATCAATCACTACACTCTCAGGAGTTTCACCAAAAAAGTAATCAGGGTGACGTATCACGAACTGGTCTAAAGGATTACTGGAGGCAACCAATATGGCAATAGACGTATTAGATCTTCTACCTGCCCTACCGGCTTGCTGCCAGGTGCTGGATATAGTCCCGGGATACCCGGCCATGATGCAGGCATCAAGCCGACCAATATCTATGCCTAATTCCAAAGCATTTGTACTGACGACCCCTTTTATTTTTCCATCTCTAATGCCTTTCTCTATTTCACGGCGTAGATTTGGTAAATATCCTCCACGATATCCTCTGACCGTATCTTTCGATCTACCGCTTCTCTGCAGGAAATCTTTTAAATAACTGGTCAGCACTTCTGTGACCAGGCGGCTTCTTGCAAAAATAATAGTCTGAATATCATAATCTAAAAAATAGGCAACCATTCTGGCAACTTCCTTAATCACGCTTTTTCTAATCCCCAGCTCTTTGTTGACCACCGGTGGATTATAGAATAAAAAATGCTTCTCACCTTGCGGAGCTCCGTTATCATCAATCAATTCGCAGTTTTCTCCTAAGATTTTTTGAGAAAGTTCGGAAGGATTGGCAATAGTCGCAGAACAGCAGATAAATTGAGGATGTGAACCGTAAAAGTTGCATATCCTTTTTAATCTTCTAATAATATTTGCCAGGTGACTGCCAAATACGCCTCGATAAATATGTATTTCATCGATGATAATATATTTAAGGTTCTTGAAAAGAGAATACCATTTTGTATGATGAGGCAATATTCCCAGATGCAGCATGTCCGGATTGGTTACGATAATATGTCCTTGTTTTCGAATGACCTGTCGCGCTGAATTTGGCGTATCGCCATCATAAGTGTATGTTTTAATCCCTTCATCCAGAGCAGTTAACAGCTGATATAGTTCTTTTAGCTGGTCCTGTGACAATGCTTTGGTAGGAAAAAGGTACAATGCCCGGCTGTTTTTATCTTTTAAAATAGCATCCAGAACCGGGAGATTATAGCAAAGTGTTTTTCCCGAAGCAGTGGGAGTGACAACAACAACATTTTTTCCGTTTCTGATTGCATTCAAAGCAGATGCTTGGTGAGAATAAATCCTTTCAATACCTTTTTCAATAAGAACACTCATTAATTTAATATCGACCCAATCGGGAAAATTTTCATAAATACCGCTTTTAGCCGAAAGATGTTCCCAGTGAGTAAAAAAAGCATTCAATTTATGGTAATTTTTTATTTCATTTAATATCTTCTCTACCGGCACTTA
>CBFCZX010000130.1:0-4333 GCA_965602765.1 uncultured Atribacterota bacterium
CAAGGAAAATATAAAATTGAACTGAAAATAACTGATGCTGCCGGAAAAAGAGAAAAATTTTTATCCGATATAGAGGACCTGTTAGCACAGGATGTTGATATCTTGATGGCTATACCGATGGACGCACATGATTTTTTAGGTTGGAAAGATTTAGTTGAAAAACGTAGAAAAGAAACCGGTAAACCATTAGTATATGCCTCATCCGGAAAGATACCATGGGGCGGTGACATTGATACTGATGCAATGGGTGTCGATTTTGCAATAGCTTCAATGGACTTTAATGACGGAAAAGCCATTGGTGAACATTTTGTGGCATATTTATTTGGAAAAAAAGGAAAATATGAAGGAAAAGTAGCAGAATTACGTGGTGTTCCCGGAACCGGTCCGGACGCGTTAAGGAATGCAGGTTTCCATTCAATCATCGACCAGTACCCTGATATAGAAACCGTGTTTGAACAAACTTTCAAATGGAGTAGAATGGAAGCTTTCCAACTTACAAGAGTTATTTTACAAAAATTTGAACCAGGAACCCTTGATGCGATTTTCGCTTATAATGATGGCGGTGGTATGGGAGTCCTTGAGGCGGTCACAGAAGCAGGAAGGGAAGGCGAATTCTTAATTTACTCGCATGACGGACAATCAGATGTCATTAGAGCAATACAAGAAGGGAAAATCGCTGCAACTGCAGTTTTTGACAGAGTAGCAAAAAAATGTTTAATGAGTGCTTTAGATTTCTTAGAAGGGAAAAAAGTTGAAAAAGTTATGTCGCCACCTGTAATATTTATTACAGGAGGGAATGTCAACACAGTACTTGCACCGGGAGGATACGTACCTTTTATTGTAGGTGAAGATGTTCATTGGGACTTGGTAAATAAATAATAGCTTGAAGTTAATTTTAGCAAGGTGTTTTCTTTATAAAAATACCCAAGATGTAACAAAGAGGTGTAGGCTTAACTACTATTCAAGTGTTTTTTGATATAAGCTGGTCTACGCCTCTCTTTTGATTAGAAAAAATATGATTATGTATATAAGTTAAATTTAGAAATAGGAAAAAATAAGAAATATTAAAAGGAGTAAAGATAATGGAATTAAACATCAAGAATAAAGTGTCTATAGTTACAGGCGGTTCAAGTGGTATAGGAAGAGTCACAGCATTAGCTTTAGCTAAAGAGGGAAGTAAAGTGGTTGTTGCCGATGTTAATTTAGAGCAAGCCAGCAAAGTGACCGAAGAAATAAAAGCATTAGGACAGGAAGCTACAGCAATACAAGTAGATGTAAGCAATAAGGTTGAAGTTCAGGATATGATGAATCAGGTAATAAAAAAATATAATACAGTCGATATACTGGTCAACTGTGCGGGTATTCTTCGTTTTTCTTCCATTGAAGAATTGAGTGAAAAAGACTGGAATGACATATTGGATGTTAATTTAACAGGGACATTTTTGTGTTCTCAGGCTGTCATAAAACCAATGAAAAAACAAAAATCCGGTAAAATTGTCAATATTTCTTCATGTGCTGCCAAGGTAGGTGGTGTAAGAGCTGCTGCCAGTTATTCAGTATCTAAGGCCGGGGTTTCTAATTTAACCATATGCTTGGCCAGGGAATTGGCTTCTTTTAAAATAAACGTTAATGCGATTGCTCCATCTATGATAGATACCCCCATGACCAATCAACCTGGATACGGGAAAGAAGCGCAAGCTAATTTTGTAAAGACGATTCCCCTGGGTCTGGGTAAACCGGAAGATATTGCTGATGCAATATTATTTTTGGTTTCGGATAAGTCCCGTTATATTACTGGGGAAATTTTGGATGTCAATGGTGGATTTGTTATGGATTAGCGATTAGTAAAATATTTTTCTAATTTTTATTGAAGATTGTAAAGATATCTTTTAGTTGATAATAATAAATATTTTGCTAGATGTTTTATATTTTAGAATTTAATTGAATAAGTAAATTCCGATAAAATCATTTTTTTGATTTAGTCGAAAAAATTATACATGTAAAGAATAAATATATTTTAACAATAAAGCTTGAGAAAAACATAAGTAAAATTATATTTCTCAAGCTTTTCTGCAATAATTAAAAATATGTATCGGAAGTATTTATGGAAATTAATCATATAAATATTTGGTTATATATGCGTCTATTGAAAAGATTAAGGAGGTAGCCATTTTATTGCATTTTTCCAAAATGCATTATTTCTGATTAATTGTTTGCTTACAATTTAAGCATTAAAATCACTTCTTTTTGGTTAAAAGTAAACATTTTACATGTGCCAACTTAGATTTCCTGAATTAAAATTATGGTATAATCAAAGCAATTTATGGAAATTTTATCATTAAAAGAAAAAGACAGTCTAATGAGTTTTTAAATTATGTAAAGTAAAAAATTAATAAAATAAATGGTGGTGAAAAATATGATAGATATCAATAAATTGAAAATCAGTACACTATGTGAAAATTCGGTAGCAGATTCATACTATTTAGGAGAATGGGGTTTTAGTGCATTTATTTGCATTGACAATAATTATTCCTTCCTTTTTGATACTGGCATGGGGAGAGCAATACTTCCCAATGCGGAAGCGCTTGGCATCGATTTATCATCTATAGAAGGCATTGCATTAAGTCATGGTCATGATGATCATACGGGAGGATTAAGGTCAGTTTTAAAACAGATTCATTACTTTAAACCGGATAAGAATATTAAAATTATTTGCCATCCGGATGCTGTAAAGCCTAAGTATGTAAGACATTCACCACAGGAAGATTATTATTATGCCGGTATTCCTTTTAATTTAAAAGAACTAGAGAAATATGGAGCAAACTTTACCTATTCAAAAAAACCTACCTGGCTGAATGAGAGTATTGTAAGCAGCGGAGAAATACCGATGACAAATGATGTTGAAAAAGTGACAGAAATCTGTTATCTAAAGGACAATGGCAATTTCTATAGCGACCCGGTATTGGATGACCAAGCTCTGATTATTAATACTAATTTGGGTTTAGTGATTATTTTGGGGTGTGCCCACAGGGGCATCATCAACACCATTCAGCATGCCCGGGAAGTTACCGGAACAAAAGAAATCTACATGGTTATCGGAGGCACTCATTTGGCGAAGGCAAGTAAAAAGAGGCTTGATTTTACGATTTCTCAATTGAAAGAAATCGGGATTAAAAAGATAGGAGTTTCGCATTGTACCGGTTTAAGAAGTGCTGCCTACTTCTGTAATCATTTTGATGAATCGACATTTTTCTACAATAATGCTGGAACTGTAATTTCTTTTGCTGATCAAAAAATTCGAATAAAAGCATTTTAATCTTAATTGTGGAAATCCTATTCATTTATTAATCCGAAAGGCAGAATACTACGGGCTTGCCCATGGTTATCTACATTTACTATAGCAAAAGAAATAAACCTTGCCATGCAAGAATAATGAGAAATGTTGGTTATAAGATAAAAAATACAGTCTAAAAAAGTTTTTTCAAATGATTAGATAATAAAGGATGAAAAATAAAATGTCAGAACTTCATAATGCAATAAAGGAACAGGAGAAAATGGATTTGCTCTACAAATGGATTTTGGAAACAAAATACACAGATTTTCCTGAAGAACTAGTATCATATGCAAAAACGTTAATGTTGGATGTCCTAGGGTGTATCATTGGTGGTTCAAAAGAGGAAGCAATTCCTGAAGTAGTCAATTTTGTAAAAGAGCATGGTGGCACAAAAGAAAGCTACCTACCGATATACGGAGGTCAATATTCTGCTGCGATGGTCGGATTTGCCTTGGGGAGCATGGCCAGGTCTTTGGATTTTGGTGATGTACATATGCAGGGTAGCCATACTTCAGAATATGTTTTTCCAACATTGCTTGCCGCTGTGGGATTAAAAAACAAAGTAACAGGTTCGGATTTATTAAATGCATTCATTATAGGTAATGAGGTATTGATAAGAATGGGAATTGCCAGCAATTGGAAAGATGCAATTATTAATCAGGTATACCGCGGGGGACATTTTATTTTTGGTGTTATTGCTGCAGTGGCGAAATTATTAGATTTAAACCAACTTGAATTGAGAAATGCGATGGGAATGGCAATCGGGAAAATCCAACCTCACCATACTCCTTTAATATTAAAATATCCATCACATATGGTTCGTCTACACCATGGATTTATTGCGCAGGATGCCATCAATATTTGCTTGTTGGCGAAAAAAGGATTAACAGGGCCTAATAATGTTATACTTGGAGAAGATGGTTTCCTTGATCGATTTCCAAAATCCATGAGGAATCCTGATGCTATTATAAAAAATCTTGGTAAAACCTGGCATCTTTT
>CBFCZX010000131.1:0-4287 GCA_965602765.1 uncultured Atribacterota bacterium
TACTGATGGTTTTAGAACGATGGAGTTTGGTGTATCTGTTGCTCGCCGTGGATGGTTAGAGAAAAAGGATGTCATCAATACACTTCCTCTGGATAAATTATTAAAAAGATTAAGGAAAAAAAAGGAATTTAACAAATTATGATTTTTATACACCTTTTTTCTTTAAAATCATAAAAAAATATATTGTAAAATATATCAAATATTAAGATATGGAATAATTAATTTTCTCAAAAGGAACAAAGGATATAATTTAAAAATTTTAATCATGAAAAAAGCTATAAAATGGATCTTAAATTTATATTATGATATTACCGGATTGAATGTGTTATTTTTCGACAATAAAGCCGGGGAGGCAGATTTATCATCATGCCCTGAAGACAGCTGTCCTTTTTGCAACTTAATTCAAACTTATCCTGTCGGTAAAGAAATATGTCAAAAATCGATGCAGGATAATAGCATGAGAAGCGTTGAGTACGGTTATTCGTATATATTTCATTGTCCTTTTGGGTTGGTAACATGGATTGCTCCGGTAATGGTCGATGATAATTTTATGGGTTATTTTTTATCTGAAGCAATATTCATGAGGCCGCTTACTTCTCATTTTATGGAAGAAATAAAAAATAAAACGATGCATTTAGGGATTGAAACATATCGGCTGAATGAGGCGCTTAAAAAAGTGAAAATAATCAGCGAAAAAAAAGTAAAATCATCAGCAGACTTCCTACATATTTCCGCGAATTATTTATCCGAGCACGGGCTGATGGGCAGTCAAAAGCGCAGGGAAAAATATATACAACAGGCAAAAATTTCTGAAGAAATTCAAAAAATAAAAAGAAAAGAACTTGCCTTGCTGGAAAAGAAAGAAATCGATGAGAGTGCATTTATTTCGATAAGCTCCCTATATCCCCTTGAAACCGAGAGAGAATTATTGAAAAGGGTTAGATTGGGGGATCAGGAGGGAGCCAAAGAAGTACTCAATGAAATTTTAGGAAAAATACTATTTAAAAATGCCGGGAACATCGAGTTAGTTAGAGCACGCTTGCTCGAACTGGCAGTGGTGCTTTCTCGCGCGGCTGTCGAGGGAATGGCTGATTTGGAAATGATCTTGGGATTGAATTTAGAGCATATTCAAGAATTTGGAAAAATTAAGACGATTGAAGAGTTATGCATATGGATCGTTAAAGTCCTGGATAGATTTACTGAATCAGTCTTTAAAAATAGAAATATAAAGAATGTAGATATTATCAGAAAAGCAAGAGGCTTTATCCGTGCCAACTATAAAAAGAAGCTAAAATTAAGTGACATAAGCAGTTCTGTTTCATTAAGCCCCTATTATTTGAGTCATATTTTTAAAGATGAAACAGGGGTTACTTTGATGGAATATGTTACAAAAGTCCGTATCGAGGAAGCCAAACGATTATTGGAAGATACATCTTGGAATACAACTCGAATATCTTATGAAATCGGATACCCGGACCAAAGTTATTTTTGCAAAATATTCAAAAAAATAGAAGGAATATCACCTTTAGTATACAAAAAAGGCGTAAAAAATTAGTATCATTCATTTCCTAATCGGAAATCCTATCCCATTTTCTTCAGAATCCATCACAAATCACATATTATTAATAGTAAATGTTTTATTTTTCAATTTTATAATTTTAATAGTATAATGAAAATAAAATTGTTAAAAAAGCAAGATAATACCTAAATTTATAAAAATATATATAGTTTTCAGCAATATTATTTTATAAAATGAATGAAATGCCGATGAATTTCTAATAATTTGTAAATTGAGAGAGATGCCCATGGTAAAAGAAAATGTTTATGGTGATTTTTTAAAAACATTGCAACATATTGAACCAGATAACATACCTGTTTGCATTTGGAACACAAGATGCAATCTTGTACGTGCACCCGAAGCTAAAAATCTAATGGATTATTATAAAAACACGGATATCAAACTCTATTCACAACTGTTTCCAATGGATTATTTTAAAGATTGTTTAATCTTGCCGGGTGTATGGCCGGATTTTGGCGTCGTTTTAGAAGCATCTGCTTTTGGATGTCCCATTGTATGGAATGAAAACAACCCTCCGCATGCAAAAAATTTTATCAATGATATCAATGAAGTTAAAAAAATAAAATCCATCAATCCTGAGACTGATGGGCTGATGCCTGCTGCATTAAAAGAATATGCCTATATGTTAAAAAAGCTTGATAAAAAATATATCAATAAAATAGGATACCTTGATGGATGTGTTCAGGTGACCGGTCCGTTAGAAGTTGCGACTGCCATGTTAGGACATAGCAATTTCTTTATAGCGTTCTATTCGGAACCGGATTTGGTTAAAGGGTTTCTGGAAGTTGTTACCGATGGTATTATTCGTTATATAAAAGCATTAGAAAAAATAGCAGGTGAATTAAAAATTATAAGCGTCATCGAACATGTACCCGGTATGCTTTCTGCCGACCACAATAAGCAATTTGCAATACCTTATATTTCGAGAATATTTCATGAATTTCCACGGGTTATCGGATTATATCATAATGAAGATAATATTACCCATATCCTTTCCGAGATTCCCAAGCTGGGAGCTGATATCTGGCACTTTGGTGAAGTGAATCCTGAAAAGATCAAATCAACGGTTGGTGAAAAAATGACAATTATGGGGAATGTACATCCATTGCGTATCTTACTTGAAGGGAAGCCGGATGATGTTATAAAGGCATGTCGGGAAAATATTGACCGGTTTGCCGGAGATGGCGGATATATATTGTGTTCCGGAGGAGGACTTTCTCCCGGTACACCTTTAGAAAATGTCAAGACAATGGTTGATACTGCAAGAAAGAATTCAACGAACATTTAAAAGCCAAGAGGCGTAAAAAAATTTATAATGGAGGAATAATTATGATAGATTTGAAGGCTGTATCAGAAGCATTACAACGGGGAGAAGCTGACCAGGTAAGTAAATTTGTTAAACAGGCATTGGAAGAAAATATTACACCTAAAAAAATATTAGAAGAAGGTTTGATTAAGGGAATGTCGGTTATCGGAGTGAAATTTAAGAACAACGAAGTCTATGTTCCGGAAGTGTTAATCGCAGCGCGTGCAATGAATGCGGGCATGGATATTTTAAAGCCGAAATTAACTGAAACCGGCGTTCAGAATATTGGGAAAATAATCATAGGCACGGTAAGCGGTGACCTTCACGATATTGGAAAAAATTTAGTCAGAATGATGCTGGAAGGAGCAGGTTTTGAGGTGATTGATTTGGGAACCGATGTCACCGCAAATCAATTTGTTAATGCGATAAAAGAACATCAACCGGATATATTATGCATGTCTGCTCTTTTAACCACAACCATGGTAAATATGGCAGAGGTCATCAAGTCCATTGAGTCAGCCGGTCTGAGAGAAAAAGTTAAAGTTATGATTGGTGGGGCGCCGATTACTCAAAATTATGCGGAGCAAATAACAGCTGATGGTTATTCCCCAGATGCGGCTACAGCCGTAGATGATGCGAAAGCATTAATTGCGTAATATAAATTTTTAAAGAGGAAGAGAATGGATATGACATATAAGTATAATATTAAGCATTGGAAAAATCCGGTTATTCCCCTGCTTGGAGCTCCGGGAGTTCGATTAACGGGAACCACTTTAATGGAAAATCTTACGCAATCTGAAATACAATATAAAACACTTTCCATGTTAATCGACAAATTTAAACCTGACGGTATTTTCCCCTTAATGGACCTTACGGTAGAGGTTGAATCCCTGGGATTAAAAATAGGTTTTCCCGAGAACAGCCACCCATCGGTGATTAATCATCCAATAACAAAAAGGAGTGATTTGGATGCATTGAAGGAAAACTGTCATGGAAACAAAGGTAGAATGAGGATCTTTGCGGAAGTGATAGAGAAAATTGCAAAAAATTATCCGATTATTAAGGGTGGATATATCATAGGTCCTTTTTCAATGGCAGGCGAACTAATGGGAGCGAATAAATCTGCTTTAAATGTTATGGTAAATCCTGACCTTGTATCCGCATGCCTGGATTTCTCTCTTCAAGTCATCACTGAATATGCCCAAGTTCTTTTTAATGCAGGTGCCGATGTCCTGGCAGTACTTGAGCCTCTGGCAGTTATCCTTTCTCCGGAACAATATAAGAAGTTTTCTTTAAAACCATTTCAGAAACTGGTTGCTCATCTGAAAAATAAGCCGTTAATATTACATATTTGCGGAAATACGCATCATCTTGTAGAATTAATGTGTGAATCCGGTGCCAT
>CBFCZX010000132.1:0-4264 GCA_965602765.1 uncultured Atribacterota bacterium
CTATCAGGGATAAAACCTCTTGATTGTGCTTGGTAAAGTTTTGTATATAGGCCATTTTTTACAATCAGATTGAAATGAGTTCCTTTTTCAACAATACCTTGTTCATTCAAGACCACAATTTTGCCGGCATTCTTAATGGTAGAAAGTCGATGAGCGATAACCAACACAGTTCTGCCAATCGATATTTTTTTCAAAGCTTTTTGCACAAGCAGTTCAGTTTCACTGTCCAGCGCTGATGTAGCCTCATCAAGAATAAGTATGGATGGGTTTTTTAAAAAAGCCCTCGCCAGAGATATTCTTTGTCTCTCTCCTCCTGAGAGTTTTATTCCGCTTTCCCCAATATAACAATTATATCCATCATTTAAGCTAATAATAAATTGATGAATATTGGCATCTTTAGCTGCCTGTATCACTTCCTCTTCTGTGGCATCCGGTTTTCCGTATAATATATTTTCCCTGATGGTTCCGGTAAACAGAAAAATGTTCTGCTGCACTAAAGCGATATTATTTCTCAATGACTTCAATGTAATATTTTTTATATTTATACCATCGATTAAAATCTCTCCGCTATCCACTTCGTAAAATCGGGGAATCAAATTACAAAAAGTTGTTTTGCCTCCACCGGACGGCCCAACCAGAGCAATCATTTCTCCGGCAGGAATTTTAAGATCTATATTATGTAAAATATTCCGGTCCGAATTATAACTGAAAGTAACATTTTTAAATTCGATTTCTCCCCTTATTTTCTTCTCAATAGCAGTAGCATTTGGAGCATCTATAATAGAAGGTTTTATTTGCATAATTTCTATAAATCTTTCAAAGCCGGTCATACCATTTTGAAATTGTTGTGTAAAGTTAGTTAATCTTCTAATTGGTTGAAGAAAAAAATTAATATATAGGATATAGGCAATTAAATCACCAATGTTTATATATCCCCTGTAAACAAAAAAACCTCCAACACTTAATGCCATGATATTTAACAAGCTTGAAATAAAAAATACTCCTGTAAAAAATTCCGCCATCGCTTTGTAAGCAAATTCTCTGGAATCATTAAATTTCCTATTTCCCTCATCAAATTTTTCAATTTCAAATTCTTCATTATTATATGATTTTGCCTCCCGGATACCGGAGATACTGTTTTCAACCTGTGCATTGACTGCGGCAATTTTTTTTCTGACCAACCTGAAAGCCTGGGTCATCTTTTTTCTTTTTATCGTGGCATAATATATCAATATCGGTAAGAAAGAATAGAGTATTAGAGTAAGTCTCCAATCGATTGCCATAAGAATAACGAATGAACCGATGAGCATTACCAGTGATAAAAAAATATCTTCCGGACCATGATGGGCTAATTCACTTATTTCTCTTAGGTCATTGATGATTCGCGACATAATATGTCCCGTTTTTACATTGTCAAAAAAATCAAATGATAAAGTTTGAAGATGTTGGAACAAGTCTTTTCTCATATCCCGTTCCATTCGTGTTCCAACGATATGCCCCCAGTAATCCACAATATAGTTTAGCAATGCTCTTGCAACCGCCAGTGCAAGGAGAACTCCCACAAGGATATAAAATATCCTTATTTTGCCATTAGGAATAATATCATTGATGAATTGCCTGGTCATCATGGGGAAAACCAAATCAATTCCTGCAATCATCAATGCACAAAACATATCTAAGGTAAAAAGTTTCCAGTATGGTTTGTAATAGGTTAAAAATTTTCTTAACAATATATTCCTCGGATGTTTGATTATTTTAACAACCAAAAAAGAAAGATGCTACAGGGAAGATAATATTTAAACATTTCTTACGATCTCATGCAAAAATAATTAAAAATAATTCTATTAGAAATTATTCAAATACTCGTTTGAAAATATAATCAATATGATGAAGATAGTTTTTGTAATCAAAACATTCATCTATCTCTTTTTGACTTAAATATTGAATAATTTCTTTATCTTTTAGGAGAAGTGTTTTAAAATCAGATTCGCCCTGCCAAACTTTCATGGCATTTCCCTGTACTATACGATAAGCTTCTTCACGGGAAAGTCCTTTTAAAGCAAGTTTCAACATAACCCGTTGAGAAAATATCAATCCTTTTGTCTTCAATAGGTTCCTTTTCATGTTTTTCGGATAAATATTTAAATTTTCAATAAGAATAGCGAATTTTTTTAACAGATAGTCCATTAAGATATTACTGTCTGGAATAATTATCCGTTCTGCAGATGAGTGAGAGATATCTCTCTCTTGCCATAAATTGATATTTTCCATAGCAGCAAAGGCATTTGCTCTTAAAATACGTGCAAGGCCACACATCCTTTCGCAAACAATAGGATTTCTTTTATGTGGCATTGCGGATGAGCCTTTTTGTCCTTTGGCAAATTGTTCTTCTGCTTCATATATTTCAGTTCTTTGCATGCCCCTTATTTCAGTAGAAAATTTTTCCAAAGAACTGCCAATCATCGCTAAGGTAGTTAAATATACCGCATGTCTATCTCTTTGAATAATTTGATTCGATACATCCGCCGGTTTTAAATCCAGCTTTGAACAAATATACTCTTCGACAAAAGGTTCGATATGGGCAAAAGTACCTACTGCTCCGGAAATTTTACCATAACAAATTTCTTCCTTGGCTCTTTTCATCCTTTCCAGATTCCTGACCATTTCAGAATACCATAGCGCTAATTTGAATCCAAAAGTAATCGGTTCAGCATGAACGCCATGCGTTCTTCCCATCATAACTGTATCCTTGTGTTCTAAAGCTCTATTTTTAATAAGATTAATTATATTTTTAAGATCTTCGATAATTATTTCCGCGGATTTTTTTAATCGAATTGCCAGGGAAGTATCCAATATATCAGAAGAAGTTAATCCTTGATGAAAAGATCTTGAATATATCCCTAAATTCTCACCTACTGCAGTTGTGAATGCTATTACATCATGGCGGGTCTCTTTTTCAATCTCTTGAATACGCTGAATAGAATAATTTGCGTTTTTTCTAATATACCCAATGCCTTCATTATCTATTCTTCCTAATTTATGCAATGCTTCACAGGCTAATAATTCAACCTGCAGCCAGGTTTCATATTTATTTTTTTCTTCCCATATTTGTTTCATTTTCGGATATGAATATCTTTCTATCATTGTGTGTACCTCTTTTTAGTTAGTTGGTTAGCTAGTTAATTTGTTAACTAGCTTAAGGTGAAGTTTGCAGTTACTAATTATACAGTTAATAATTTTAGCGCAAAATTTAAAACCTATTATTCATAATATATTTTATTTAATTTTTACTTATTTATCTTTTTATTTTGCTATATAACCTGCGAGAAAATACGAGATGAATAGCTATATAAAAGAATATACATGATTTTTTAAATATTGAGGTATGAATTTAAGTTTTGCGTTTTTCACTATACGCTATATGCTATCAGATAAATAGAATACTATTTATCCTATACTATAAAACTAATTGGCTCTTTATTGTTTATTCAAATATCTTTTCTCTAAAAATGGTTTGACTCCTCTTTGGTCCAACCGAAATTATTGCTACTTTTGCTTTAGTCAATTCTTCAATCCTTTTCACGTATGTCTTAAGTTGTTTCGGCAGATCAATATATTTAGTGGCATGAGATATGTCTTCATTCCATCCTTCCATTTCTTCATAGATAGGTTTACAATTTTTTAACACCCTTAGGTTGGATGGAAATTCGTCCAATATTTCTCCCTGATATTGATATCCCGTACATATTTTTAACTTCTCTAAACCGCTTAACACATCGATTTTTGTAATGACCATACTCTCCATACCATTAATTCTGACAGCATATTTAACCACCACGGCATCAAACCAGCCGCATCTTCGAGGCCGTCCGGTTGTGGCACCATATTCACTGCCTTTTTTACGAAGATACTCCCCCATCTCATTTAGCATTTCTGTTGGAAAGGGTCCTTCACCAACCCGTGTAGTATACGCTTTTGTGATGCCTAAAACTTTATCTATCCTGGTAGGACCGACGCCAACACCGGTACAGGCTCCACCGGCAATAGGAGAAGAGGATGTGACATAGGGATAAGTCCCGTGATCAATATCCAGTAGTGTACCTTGGGCACCTTCAAATAATATTTTTTCATTCCGGTCAATGGCTTGATTCACCAATAAAGAAACATCCCGAACATACTTTTTTAATAATTGTCCATATTGTTTGTATTCTTTTAAAATGAATTGCTGGTCTTTAACTTTAATCTCAACATTAAATATTTTTTT
>CBFCZX010000133.1:0-4246 GCA_965602765.1 uncultured Atribacterota bacterium
TCCAAATCGAACCAATCGATGCCATTTATTTTATTTTTGAACCAGGTCATCTGTCTTTTTGCATAATGCCTGGTATCTATCTTTATTCTCTCAACCGCAATATCTTTATCATATTCATGATTCAAATATTTATTGATTTGTTTATATCCCAAACCCTGCATCGCGTTTAAATGTTCCCGGTAACCCATGTCCCTCAACAATTTAACTTCATCGATAAGCCCCTTTTCGATCATTCTGTCAACACGTGCGTTAATTTGTTTGTAGATATCTTCTCTATTTTTTAAAAATCCAAAAATACGAAAATTAAATTGCCGGTTTTTTTCTTTTGATTCTTTTTTTAGCAAAGTCATGGTTTTTCCTGTTATCTCATAGACCTCCAGTGCTCGGATGATTCTTTGAAGATCGTTATGATGTATTTTTTTAGCACTATCAGGATCAATATTAGATAATTTTTCATAAAGGTGGTTGATGCCCCGGTTTTTTTCGAGTTTACTTAATATCCTACGAAATTTTAAATCTTTTCCCGGTCCTGAAAACAGTGGTGATATCATGGATGAAAAATATAAGCCGGTACCTCCAACCATTAAAGGTATTTTTTCTCTTTTTAAAATGTCTAAAATAACCTGGCTAGCCATCTGGCAATACTTAGAAACATCGAAATGTTCATCAGGCTTTATAATGTCTATCATGTGATGCTTTAATGTGCTTAAAATGGCCTTATCCGGTTTATCTGTACCGATATCCATATATTTGTAGATTTGCATAGAATCGACAGAAATTATTTCAATATTGGTCATTTGTTTCGCCAGAGCCAGAGATAATTTTGTTTTTCCGATGCCCGTTGGCCCTAATAATATAAATATATCTTTTTTATCTTGGTTATTGCTCAATGTTCTATTTCTCCAAACAATGTCCATGCATCTGATTTTATGACTCTTATCGCAACGAGTTGCCCTTTTAATTCTTTCTTTCCTTTAAAGATAACTGATTTATTTGTTTCTGTTCTTCCGGTTAATTGTCCGTCAACTTCTTTATTCGAAGACCCTTCTACCAGAACCTCAACGGTTTTTCCTTCAAGTCTTTTATTTATTTTAGATGCAATGCGTTTTTGTAAATCAATCAATTTCCACAAACGTTCTTTTTTTACGGATAACGGAACTTGTCCCGGCATAAGGTTCGAAACAGCATCTTCCCGGTTGGAATATATAAAACTGTACATGTTATCAAATTCCATTTCCTTAAAAAATTTTATAGTATCAGCGAAATCTTCATCAGTCTCTCCGGGAAATCCCACCATAATATCTGTAGTAATGCTTACATCTTTAATACTGTCTCTAATTTTATCATAGATGGTTTTATACCGGGAGATATCATATTTTCTACTCATTAATTTAAGAATTTTATCAGAGCCTGATTGTATGGGGAGATGAATGTGGTTGCATATTTTATGCTCATTTTTTATGGTTTCAATTAAATCGAATGATAAATCCTTTGGATGTGATGTCATGAATCTTATTCTTTTCACTGCTTCTATACCTGCTACCATTTTCAACAATTGTGAAAAAGTAATTTCTTTCGTTAAACCCTGCCCGAAGGAATTTACATTTTGACCCAATAAAAATATTTCCTTAAATCCTTCGGCAGTTAATTTTTCCACTTCTTCCAATATCTCGCTGACTTCTCTGCTCTGTTCGGGGCCTCTGGTATATGGTACGATACAGTAATTGCAAAAATTATTACAACCTCTCATAATCTGTACTAAAGCAGTGATATTTCCGTTTCTTGTAATTGGCGTATTTTTAAATGAAAATTCCGGCAAATGATTACAGTAAAGATATTTCTTATTTTCAACTTCTATGCTTTTTATCAGTGATTCAAGTTCATTGATTTGCGAAGGACCGAGCAAAAAATCTACAGTCGGCATTTTTTTTAAAATGTTTTCTTTTTCTTTTTGTGCAAGGCAACCACAAATGCCTAATTTTATTTCTGGATTTTTTGCTTTCAATTTTTTTATTATTCCTATCAAGCTGTACACTTTCTGCTCTACTTTTTTTCTTACGCAGCAAGTATTTACCAATATTAAATCAGCATCCGAAATGTTATCAATCACCACATAGCCTAATTGTTTTAATTGTCCTGAAAGATATTCAGAATCATTGACATTCATCTGGCATCCATAGGTTTTAATAAATGCTTTTTTATTGAGATTTATATTTGTTTTTAATTTTTTTAACATTATATTTTTTCCGTAAACAGATCTTTCATTGCAAAAAATAAATTGCAGATAATTTTATTTTTCTGCAATTACAAATAAGCAGTAATATTTAATAATAATTTTTTTTATGGATTTTCCGATGGTTATCTTCACCCGAATGATAAATCCAGTAAATAAATAAATTTATTTTATTATAAAAAAAGTACTTATAATGATGGTTTTATTATTTTGTTACTATAAAAGATGGGGCGAATAAATCCGCCCCATCCATACAACTATAATTTTAATTTAAATACATATTTCACTTTCTCTTTATCTGTTTTTATTTTGCAGTTTTTCAGTTTGCTTAACCAGGCAATTCATAAAAACACTTTTCATCAATTATGTTTATTGTCTTTTGACGATTTTCCTTCAGTTAAAAATCATTATTTCGCATATTCAACTGATCGGGTTTCTCTTATCACCATAACTTTTATCTGTCCGGGATAATCAATATTTTTTTCTACTTTTAAAGAAATGTCACGCGATATTTTTTGAGCCATATAGTCATCAATTTCTTCGGGATTTACAATGATTCTAATTTCTCTACCGGCCTGAATCGCATATGATTTATCTACACCTTCAAAGGAATTTGCAATTTCTTCCAAATTTTCCAATCTTTTTATATAAGTCTCTAACATTTCTCTACGTGCACCCGGTCTCGATGCAGAAATTGCATCAGCAGATTGCACTAAAACTGCTTCAATAGTTTTTGGTTCAACATCCGCGTGATGTGCCGCAATTGCGTTTATTACTGCAAATGTTTCGCCGTTTTTTCTGGCAATTTCAGCTCCAATGGCAGCATGAGTACCTTCTACTTCGTGATCTATTGCTTTTCCTATATCATGAAGCAGACCTGCTCTTTTTGCTAATTGAGCATTCGCACCGATTTCGGAAGCCATAATTTCCGCAAGATATGCAACCTCTTTAGAATGTTGCAGCACATTTTGTCCATAACTTGTCCGGTATTTTAATTTTCCTAATAAATTAATTATCTTTGGACTGATATTTTTTATATTCGTATCAAATACAATTTGTTCCCCTGTTTCCTTGATATTATTCTCAATGATTGCTTTTGATTTCTCTATAACTTCCTCAATTCTTGCAGGTTGTATTCTTCCATCAACAATTAATTTTTCAAGTGATAAACGGGCAATTTCCCGTCTTATCGGATCAAAGCCAGATATAATGACCGCTTCCGGTGTATCATCAACAATTAGATCTACACCTGTCAGCATCTCAAATGTTCTGATATTTCTTCCTTCTCTTCCAATGATTCTTCCTTTCATGTCATCATTCGGTAACGGTACAAAAGATGTTGTTGTTTCTACGGTATGATCAGCAGCAAAACGTTGTATTGCCAGAGAAATTATATTTCTTGATTTTTTATCTGCTTCTGATTTTGCCACCTCTTCCATCTCTTTAATCATTTTTCCTGTTTCGTGAGATAGTTCTTTCTCTAAATTTTCCATCAACTCTTTCTTTGCTTCTTCCTGCGACATCTTGGATATTTTCATTAACTCATTTTTTTTATCCTGGTGTAATCTCTTGATTTTTTGTATGTCTTTTTCAAGTTCCTGGCCCCTGTGATTTAGAGACCTATCTTTATTTTCTAGAGACTCCATTTTCTGCACCAGAGTATTGCTTCTTTTCACCAACCGGTCTTCGGATTTTTGTATTTCATACCTTTTGGATTTTATTTCATTTTCCGCATCCCGTCGTGTTTTATAAGCATCATCTTTTGCTTGAAAAACAATTTCCTTTTTTAGAGATTCAGCATCTCTTTTTGCGCTCTCTACAATATTTTTTGCATTTGCTTCTGCGGAAATTATTTTTGATCTGGTGATAATTCTGGTCAATAAATATCCCAATGCTGCACCGAAAACGATGTTTATCACAAAAATATAGTACATTTTTATGTTATTTCACCTCCTAATATTCAATTTACAAGGTACATAATTTTTATCAATTTCAATATTAATTATGTAAAAA
>CBFCZX010000134.1:0-4220 GCA_965602765.1 uncultured Atribacterota bacterium
AAACAAAGGTGTATTTTATAATAGTTATAGTTTATAACTGTTATAAAGTATAACTATAAATTTAATGAAAGGGGATATGATATGAGTCAAAAAATTGACCGAAATCAAACGATTGAATATCTTTTAAGTTATATGCCCTTATTTCATAAAATATTTTTTCGGCAGGTTCATTTAAATAAACCACCAAGACAGCATTTACAATTGTTATCACATATCAAGAAAAATAACGGTAAACCCATGTGCCATTATGGTCAAAAATTGTTAATTTCAAAGCCGAATATGACTACTTTAGCCAATAAATTAATTAAAGAAGGTTTATTGAAAAGACAAGCAGGTGAAAATGATCGAAGGATTATCAATTTAATGATAACTCCTAAAGGAGAAAAGTTTCTTGAATTTCACAAGAACCAGTTAAAAAAGATAATAATAAAGCGATTGGAAGTGCTAGAAGATAAAGACATAGAGAAATTGAATGATAGCTTTGAAGAAATACAAAAAATATTTAGTAAATTAGATGGATAAATGGAAGAAAATATTTTATAAAATTAAAACCAAAAATATTTCACTCACTGGAGCAGATTTGCAATGATTAGATTATTAAAAAACTTAAAACCTTATAGCCTATCGGTAATAGGGGTTATGGTGTTTGTTTTTTTACGATCACTAGCGGAATTATTTTTGCCTACACTGATGTCAGATATTGTTGATACAGGGGTGGTCAATGGTGATATTAATTATATTATCAGGATTGGAGGATGGATGATCCTGATTGCGGTCATTGCGACCATCAGTTCTCTTTTAGGAAGCTACCTGGCAGCTAAAGTGGCGACCGGTTTCGGGAGAGACCTTCGGACAAAAGTATTTACCAAAGTAGAAAGTTTTTCTTTGGAGGAATTTGATGAAAAAGGAACGGCCTCTCTTATCATCAGAACTACCAACGATATTACTCAAATCCAGCAATTGGTAATAGTCATGCTGAGAATGTTCCTAAGAGCACCATTACTTTTTATCGGCGGTATTATTATGGCGGTGATAAAAAATGCAAAATTGTCATTGGTGCTGGTGGTTATTTTACCGATTTTAATCATTATCATTTTTTTAGTCGCAAAAAGAAGTATGTTCCTTTTTAAATCAATGCAAATTAAGTTGGATAAATTGAATCTGGTTCTTCGGGAATATCTGACCGGTATACGGGTTATTCGAGCGTTCAATCGGGAAGATTATGAAAAGAAAAGATTCCGGAAAGCCAATCTTGATTTAACAGAAACAGCGAAAAAAGTGAACAAATTGATGGCTATTTTAATACCTTTAATGATGTTGATCTTAAATTTGACCATTGTATCTATTATTTGGTTCGGAGGCATACGGATTAATGAGGGCAGTATGCAGGTGGGGGACTTGATGGCATTTATTCAATATGCCTCGCAGATTATGTTTTCTTTGATTATGGTTTCGATGATGCTTATTATGCTGCCTCGAGCATCGGTGTCAGCGATTCGAATCAATGAAGTCTTGGATGTCGAGCCGAAAATCAGGGACCCAAAGATAGCCAAAGAACACAAATCAGAAATTGAGCATGGCATGACATCAAAAAAAGAGAAAAGAGGTTATCTTGAATTTGATGGGGTTAGTTTCTGTTATCAGGGTGCGGAGGAACCGGCTATTGAAAAAATATCCTTTATGGCCAGCCCTGGTGAAGTGACCGCAATTATAGGAAGTACCGGTTCCGGCAAATCAACCTTAATCAATCTCATACCGAGATTCTATGATGTAACTTCAGGCCGAATTCTGGTCGATGGAATTGATATACGGGAATTGACTCAAGAGAAACTGCGTTCCAAAATTGGATTAATCCCGCAAAAAGTGGTTCTTTTTTCGGGAACTATTGCTGAAAATATTTGCTTTGGAAACCATAAATTATCTCGTGATGAAATAACCAGAGCGGCTGAAATTGCTCAAGCATCAGAATTTATTTCTACCATGAAAAAAGGTTACGATTCTATTATTGCCCAGGGCGGAACCAATATTTCAGGGGGGCAGAAGCAACGGCTGGCTATTGCCAGAGCTTTGGCCAGACGTCCTGAAATTTATATTTTTGATGATAGCTTTTCTGCTCTTGACTTCAAAACAGAGGCAAAATTACGGGCAGCAATTAGAAGAGAAACAAAAAATGATACGGTTTTAATCATTGCCCAACGTGTGACCACGGTGATGGATGCGGACCAAATTATTGTTTTAGATGAGGGTAAAATTGTGGGTAAAGGCAAACACCGGGACTTGATGATGACCTGCAAAGCCTACAGAGAAATCGTGGCTTCACAACTCTCAGAAGAGGAATTAACATGAGTGAAAAATCCATAAAACAAGGAACACCAATTAAGGGATTTGGACGAGGTCCCGGAAGTCATCGAAGTATGCTTATGCCGGTAGAAAAAGCCAAAAATTTTAGAGGCACCTTAAGACGATTGCTTGATTATTTAAAACCTCACCGGACCAAGCTTATCATTACTTTCCTGGCGGCTATAGTCAGTACAGTTTTCAGTATTATCAGTCCAAAAATTATGGGACAGGCAACTACCAAAATATTCGAAGGTTTTCTCCTAAAAATGAAAAATGTTCCTAATGCAGCCATTGATTTTAGCTATATTTTGAATATTATTTTCATCTTAATCGGGCTATATGTCTTAAGTGCCATATTTAGATATATTCAACAATATGTTATGGTCGGTATTGCTCAAAAAACCGTTTATGATATGAGAAAAGATATTAACTCTAAATTATCACGATTGCCTTTAAAATATTTTGACGGAAAAACTCATGGAGAAATACTCAGTCGGGTGACCAATGATATTGATACAGTCAGTAACACCCTTCAGCAAAGCATTACCCAATTAATTACCTCTATAGTATCCCTGGTCGGAATTGTGGTTATGATGCTGACCATTAGCCCGCTTCTAACTTTAGTTGCTTTCGTTACTTTGCCTTTAAGTTTTTTGGTGACTAAAATGATTGCCAGGCAATCGCAGAAATTCTTTGCCAGGCAACAAAAACTTTTGGGTCAATTGAATGGTCACGTGGAAGAGATGTATACCGGTCACAAAATAGTCAAAGTCTTTAATTATGAAAAGCAATCTATCAAAAAATTCAATAAAGTGAATGACCGGCTCTATGATGCCGGATGGAAAGCTCAATTCATATCAGGCATCATTATGCCTTTAATGATAGCCATAGGTAATTTAGGTTATGTCTTTATTGCTATTTTGGGTGGAATTTCTGTTACAAGAGGAATTATAACCATCGGCAATGTTCAGGCATTCATTCAATATTCCAGGCAATTTACCCATCCAATCGTTCAAACAGCTAATATTGCCAATGTCATTCAATCAACCATTGCAGCGGCTGAGCGTGTCTTTGAAGTGCTGGATGAATCTGAGCAACTACCGGATAAAAAGGATAGGATTCATTTAGATATGCCTAAAGGTAATATAAGATTTGAGCATATTAAATTTGGATACAATACAGAAAAAATACTCATAAAAGATATGGATATTGATGTTAAAAAAGGCCAAACCATTGCCATTGTAGGTCCTACCGGAGCCGGCAAAACAACATTGGTTAACTTGCTAATGCGTTTTTATGAGATTGATGGTGGGAAAATAACTTTTGACGGAATAGATGTACGTGATATGAAACGCGGTGAATTGAGGAATCTTTTTGGAATGGTCCTTCAAGACACCTGGTTGTTCAAGGGAAGTATTAAAAAGAATATTGCCTATGGTCGAGAAAATGCTACAGAAAAGGAAATTATTCAAGCAGCAAAAACGGCTTATGCCGATCACTTTATCAGAACGCTTCCGGATGGCTATGATACTATTGTCAATGAGGAAGCCAATAACCTTTCTCAAGGCCAAAAACAATTGCTGACCATTGCCCGGGCTATTTTGGCAAATCCGAGCATATTGATTCTCGATGAAGCGACAAGTAGTGTTGATACCAGAACAGAAATACACATTCAAAAGGCGATGCTTGCCCTCATGGAAGGAAAAACCAGTTTTGTGATTGCTCACCGTTTATCTACTATTCGGGATGCAGATTTAATTTTAGTGATGAATGAAGGCAGCATTATTGAAAAAGGAACTCACAAAGAATTATTAAAGCAGAATGGATTTTATGCCGATTTATATAATAGTCAATTTGTTGGATTAAAATAAAAGAGGTAA
>CBFCZX010000135.1:0-4201 GCA_965602765.1 uncultured Atribacterota bacterium
GGTATTCAATAATATTGAGGTTATGAGTATGAAAATCCTATATATCATTACCGGGCTTAGCACTGGTGGTGCAGAAATGATGCTATATAAATTGCTTTCGATTATCGACCGTGCCAAATTTAAACCCTCCGTCCTATCATTGACCAATGAGGGCAGTTTGGGAAATCAAATAAAAGAATTAGGCATACCTGTCTATAGCCTAAAAATGAAAGGCGGATTTCCTAGCCCTGTCAAATTGATGCAATTGATAAGATTGGTAAAAAAAATAAGTCCCGATTTAATTCAGGGATGGATGTATCACGGAAACGTTGCTGCTTCACTTGCAAAAAGGTTTTCGCGTAAAAATATTGTTCTATTATGGAATATCCGACATACACCGATGGATCTAAAAAAAGAAAAACCGTTAACTGCAATTGTCATTCGTATAGGTGCAAAAACTTCCTCTTACCCAGACCAAATTATCTATAATTCAAGGATTAGCGAGAAAAAACATAAATCATTAGGATATGAAGATAGAAATAAAAAAATTATTCCAAATGGATTTGATTGTAAACAGTTTAAACCAGATAAAGATGCAAAGAAAGGACTTCTTCAATTACTGGATATTCCGGAAGATTCATTGCTCATTGGATTGGTTGCGCGCTATCACGAAATGAAGGACCATAGAACTTTCTTAAATGTAGCGAGCAGATTGGCATCTATCAATCCTAAAATTCATTTTATATTAGCAGGTAGCGAGGTCGACCAAAGGAATTATCAATTAATCCATCAAATAGAAGAATTAAATATCATGAAGCAGGTCCATTTACTGGGAGAGAGGAAGGATATTGCCAGGATTACCGCCGGATTGGACATTGCTTGTTCAACATCTTCCTGGGGTGAGGGATTTTCAAATGTCATTGGTGAGGCTATGGCATGTGAAGTTCCTTGTGTGGCAACCAATGTCGGAGATTCCTCCTGGATCATTGGAAATACCGGTTTTGTGGTAAAAGCAGGGAGTACGAAGGCATTAACCGATGCTTTTTTATCTTTGATAGAGATGGGTTTGGAAAAACGGAAGAAAATAGGACAATTAGCCCGTGACCGCATAAAAAAGAATTTTTCTATCGATGTAGTTGCAAAACAATATGAAGATACCTATCAAGGTATAGTGAATAAAAGATATTTAGAGAAAGTTTAGTTAATTTTGCGGAATAATAATTTCAAGGAGAGAGTATTCAGTTGCAAAGAAAAATCAAAGTAGCCCATATCATCGCTCGTATGATTAGCGGAGGGGCTGATGAAAATACCTTATTGACCATAGAAGGATTAGATAAGGATAAATATGAAATAGATTTAATCACCGGAGAGGAATCTAGTGAGAATATTTTAAAGAGCATAGAAAGTCTTCCTTTTAATACAATAAAAATAAATGGCTTAAAATGGAAACTGAATTTTTTGCATGATCCGGTTGTTTTGTTAAAATTAGTAAGCTTAATAAAAAAGAAACACTATGATATTGTGCATACACATACAACAAAAGCGGGAATTCTGGGGAGGATTGCTGCCTATATATCCGGCGTTCCGATCATTGTGCACGGATTGCATGGAAGCACTTTTCAAGCATTTAATAGTGGACTACTCAATAGGCTTTTATTCCTTTCCGAAAGATTTTGCAGTAGATTTACCGATGCCTATATTTCAGTAAGCAAAATCCTTTCACAAACGTATATTAATAGAGGCATTGGAAAAAAGAATAATCACTTTACGGTGTATAGCGGAATGGAATTATCGAAATTTTTTAGCGCGAGAGAATGCATTGACAAAAAAGAAAAATATACTGAATTGAAAATCAACGAGGGAGAATTTGTTATTGGAAATGTGGCTAGATTGGAAACAAGAAAAGGGCACCGTTTTTTAATTGATGCATTTAAAAATATTATCAGGAAATACAAATACGACAATGCAAAGTTATTGATTGTTGGTGAAGGAAACAAACGGAATGACCTCGAAAAATATGCCAAAGAATTGAACTTGGAAGATAAAATTATTTTTACCGGTTATCGGAAAAATGTAGAAGAATTGATGGCCTTGATGGACGTTTTTGTTTTAACTTCTTTGCGGGAAGGTTTACCCCGGGTACTTGTGCAAGCTGCAGCGGTAGGAATTCCTTCAATTGCATTTGATGTAGATGGTGTTCCTGAAATTATAAAAGATAACTACAATGGATTTTTAGTAGAAGTAAAAAATTTGGAACAGTTAGAAAAAGGAATCTTAAAATATATTGAAAATAAAAAACTTACCAACCTGCATGGTCGAAATGGAAGAGAATTAGTTGGAAATAAGTGGTCTATAGACGGAATGGTTGAAAGGATTGACAAGATCTATCAAAAACTAATATCGGAAAAACTAAAATAAATTAGTTTTATTATACCTTATAAATTTTATATTTTTTTTAAAAGTTCTAAGAGAAGCAGCACATAGATAAAAATTTTGGGAGTGGTCAAATGAAAAAAATATTAGTAACAGGTTCTGCCGGATTTATTGGCGCTAGTGTATCAGAAATGCTTTTAAAAAATGGCTATCAGGTAGTCGGCGTGGATAATCTCAACGATTATTATGATGTCAATCTTAAATTAAAACGTTTAGAGCAATTAAAAAAAAGCAGCCATTATACTTTTTATAAAACCTCTATAGAAGATTTCAATGAACTAAAAAAAGTATTCCATGATAACAATCCTCATGGAGTCATTAATTTGGCTGCGCGTGCAGGTGTCCGTTATAGCATAAAGAATCCTTTTGCCTATATTTTGACCAATTCCATTGGAAATCTGAATTTATTGGAATTATGCCGGGAGTATGGTATCGATAAATTTGTATTAGCTTCTACTTCATCACTCTATGCCGGCCAAAAAACACCTTTCCGGGAAGAATTACCTGTTAATACTCCAATTTCTCCTTATGCCGCTTCCAAGAAGGCTGCGGAAGCAATGACTTACACCTACCATTATTTATATGGATTAGATGTCACTGTTTTGCGTTACTTTACAGTTTATGGACCTGCCGGCAGACCGGATATGGCTGTTTTCAGGTTTATCAAGTTGATATTAGAAGGAAAACCATTGATAATTTTCGGGGATGGTCAACAAGAACGGGATTTTACTTATATCGATGATATTGCCCGAGGCACGATTGATGCGCTAAAGCCCTTGGGTTATCAGGTAATCAATCTGGGAAATAGTCACCCGAGTAAATTGAGTGAAATGTTAAAGATTATTGAAAAATATTTAGGAAAAAATGCTATAATCAAACACGAAAAACAGGATAGAGCTGACATGAAAAAAACCTGGGCGGATATAAAAAATGCCAAAGAATTCTTAGGTTGGGCACCAAAAATAGACCTGGAGACCGGCATTAAAAAAACCGTCGATTGGATGAAGATAAATTGGGAATGGGTTAGTGAATTAAAAATCTGAATTATATAATTATTACTTCAAATTGGAGCGGGATATTATGAATCCGAAAAAGCATAAGGTATTGAAATATTATTTGGATAATATAAAACCCTTTCTTGATAAAAGCCTTATTTGAAAAAAAACCTCAAAATTATCTGGAAGAAAATATACCGGACTCAATTGAAGTTGAATAGTATATATCTGGCAATTGATTTAGATAAAATATATTGGATTAATCCTGGAAAAATATTATTCTACAAATTAAAGAGTGAATCGAGTAAGCGGGTATATAAAAATAAAATTAGAAAAACATTTAAATATGGAAGAAAAATTTGCAATATTGTAAAAATTGAAGATAAAGCAATGTATCAGTCATTTTATCTTCATTTTATTAGAGGAAAAAAATGGAAGGAAACAGATACTTATAAACAAGTGATTCATAGAATAGAAAGTGGCGAATCACTATGGTGTTGTTCTTCGATTAGGGAATATGATAAAAGATGTGAGAAATTAGATAAATTATATGCCAACATTAAAAATAATGGATTAAAAAGTCAAAAAACATTAAAGAAAGATTCGCTGCTTAAAAAAAATAGAATCCTGGAAATAGCAGATGAAATAACTATATTAGTTGGCCCGGGAGGGGAAATGATTCATAGGCATAGCAGTAATCATCGGTTGACAATGGCAAAAATAATTGGACTAGAAAAAATTCCGGTTCAAATTTTATATAGACATAAGGATTGGTTGAGATTCCGCAAGGAAAT
>CBFCZX010000136.1:0-4200 GCA_965602765.1 uncultured Atribacterota bacterium
TTATTGTCCACACCAACAGTGGCTATTATCGGTATGTAATTTTTTTCTAAAAGCAGGAACAATATATCCGGATTAATTTTTTCAATTTCCCCTACGAAACCTAAACCAAGAGACCGGTGCTGCGTTACAGTTAAAAGCTGTGCATCTTCCCCGCTTAACCCGATTCCTTTTACACCATTCCCCGGACCTTCGGAAATACAAAGATTAATCTCTGCAACCAATCGCGTATTCACTTTGCCGGTTAAAACCATCTCCGTTATCTCCATCGTCTCATTATCTGTTACCCTTAATCCGTTAAGAAATTGAGGAATTTTATTTTGTTTTTTCATTTCTGCAGATATCTCCGGTCCACCGCCATGCACAATTACCGGTTTCATTCCCACATACTTTAAAAGAATAATATCCTTGATAATCTGTTTTTCTATATCTTTGTCCTTCATGGCACTTCCACCATATTTTATGACCACAACCTTGCCCCAAAATTTCTTTATATATGGAAGAGCTTCCATTAATATTTCACCGGTTTTTCCTATCTCTTTTTTTATCATCTCTACCTCCTTTCTATAGATAATCAGTTCAAGCACTTTTTCACGTCTTTGATTTTTCCAAGGTGACAAACCATCAAAGACAATCCTTTTTTTACATCAATAAGGATAATACGGCATTTTGCGCATGCATTCTGTTTTCCGCCTGATCAATCACCACCGATTGATTGCTGTCTATCACTTCATCGGTAATCTCTTCTCCCCGATGTGCTGGAAGGCAGTGTAAGATAATGACCTCTTCTTTGGCCTGGTCGACTAATTTCTGATTGACCTGAAAGAGCTGGAAGGCATTTTTCCTGGTTTCTTTCTCTTTCTCAAAGCCCATGCTGGTCCAGACATCGGTATAGATGACATCGGCATCCTTTACGGCTTCGCAGGGGTCATGGGTTATCTTGATCTTGCTTCCTGTCTTTATGGCATCTTTGGTTGCTTTTTCTATGATCTCCGGTTTTGGTTCATAGCTTTCCGGGGCTGCAATAGTAATATCCATCCCTACTTTTACCGCACCAAAGGCCAGGGAGTTAAATACATTGTTCCCATCACCGATAAAGGCCAATTTCAGGTTGTTTAAGATTCTTTTTTTCTCTTTGATGGTCAATAGGTCTCCCAATGCCTGGCAGGGATGCAGGAGGCCGGATAGGCCGTTTATTACCGGCACGGTGGCATATTTTGCCAGATCCAGGACAACCTCATGGCTGAAGGTTCGCGCCATGATGGCATGCACATAACGGGAGAGGACTTTGGCAATATCTTTTGTGGCTTCCCGTTGACCTAATTTAATATCATCAGGTCCCAAGTAGATGGCCTGTCCGCCCAATTGGATCATCCCGCTTTCAAAAGACACCCGGGTCCTTAAAGAAGGTTTCTGAAAGATCATGCCCAGGACCTTTCCGGTTAAAACAGGAGAGATATCATTGGCATAATGTTTTATTTTCAAGATCTCTGCTGTGGTTAATATTTGGTTGACTTCTTCCCTGCTTAGATCATCAATGGATACTAGATTTTTACCTTTCATGTTGATGGTCATTGTTTTTTCTCCTTTTAATGAAACAGATATTTATCTGCTTAAATTTTTTGATTTATAAATATTTCACATATTACCTAATTAGCTATATTTGGTATTTATCTTTACGTAGTCATAAGTGAGGTCACAACCCCAGGCAATAGCATTTTCTTGACCCATTTTTAAATCAATTAAGATTTTTACCTCATCGGACATTTCAAGATATTTGTGTATTTCCTGTCTTGAACATTTTAAAGGCTGCCCATTTTCTACTATTTTTTCCTTTAAATAAAGGTCTATTTTATTTGTATCTATTTCTGCACCCGAATATCCAGCCGCAGCTAAAATCCTACCCCAGTTTGGGTCATGGCCAAAAATGGCCGTCTTAACCAAAGGTGAATTAATGACCGCTTTTGCTATTTTTTTTGCATCATCATATGATAGTGCATTTTGGACTTCTACTTCAATCAATTTAGTAGCTCCTTCTCCATCTTTCGCCATACATTTAGCCAAATACTCTGCTACATAATAAAGAGCTTCTAAAAATTTATTATAATCATTATTTTTTGCAGCAATGAATTTATTTTCTGCCAGACCATTCGCCATGAGTAAAACCATATCATTGGTGCTGGTATCCCCATCTACACTAACCATATTAAAAGTCTTTTCTACTACTTGTTTTAATGCTTCCTGAAGCAGTTCTCCTTTTATAGAAATATCGCTGGTAATAAACCCTAACATCGTAGCCATATTAGGATGTATCATTCCCGAACCTTTTGCCATTCCTCCTATTCTTATTTCCTGTCCCTCTAACTCAAAGCTTACTGCAATCTCCTTCTTTTTGGTATCTGTAGTCAATATTGCTTCTGCTGCTTTGGTTCCACCCTGAACGCTTAATTCGGTAATTGCTTTTTTTACACCGGTTTTTAATTTTTTTAAAGGAAGAAACTCTCCAATTTTTCCCGTTGAAGTAACAGCTATATATTCCTTTTGGATTTTTAATCCATTTGAAACATAATTCACGGAGTCCCAGGCATCTTTTAATCCTTGTTCTCCGGTACAGGCATTGGCAATCCCGCTATTAATTAAAATAGCCTGTAATTTTCCCTTTGATAGAGATAGATTCTTTTCAGTCACTACCAGGGGAGCCGCCTTAAATTTATTCGTAGTAAACATGCCACAACCATTGGCAATTTTTTCAGAATAAATGAGAGCTAAATCTTTTCTCTCAAATCTAATACCGCTTTTAATACCTGCTGCCTTTATTCCTTTAGGATAGGTTATTCCTTCTTTTATTATTCGAAAATCTTTTTCATTTGAAACATTACTCATCGCTATCAACTCCTTTTATTTCTAATGGATAAATCAGACTTATCCGAACCTGACTGTCTTTACTCTTTACTTTAAATCAAGCCACAGGTCTCTGAAAAACCAAACATGATATTCATATTCTGTACTGCTTGGCCGGCTGCTCCTTTAATCAAATTATCAATCACAGAAATCACTTTAATCTTTCCCACTCTTTTATCTACTGCAAATCCGATATCACAATAATTTGTATCGGTAACAAATCTTGTTTCCGGTAAATTGGGAGGTGTAAATATTCTCACAAATGGAGAATCATTATAAAATTTTTGGTATAACTCTAAAATTTCCTCTTCACTTTTAATGCTTTTTAGATTTAGATAACAGGTCGACAAAATTCCTCTATTGATAGGTAAAAGATGAGGAGTAAAAGTTACTTTTATATTCTTCTGTTTTTCTAGATTATTTTCTCCCAAATAGATAGATGATAACTCTTGCTCAATTTCCGGAATATGATTATGTTTTAGCACTTTGTAAGCCTTAAAGCTCTCATTACATTCTGCAAAATGAAGACCTAAAGATGGTTTCCTGCCTGCTCCGCTTACACCGGATTTAGAATCAATAATCATGCCTTCCCCTTCAATAATGTGATGACTCAACAAAGGGGCAATAGCCAAAATTACACTGGTTGGGTAACATCCTGGATTAGCAACCAGGGAAGCATTTTTTATATCATCCAAATACAATTCCGGTAATCCGTATACAGCTTGAGTTAACAATTTCTTGTTAATCCCTTCGTGTTCTTTTTTATACCATTCCTTATAAACCATCGTATCTTTTAAGCGATAATCTGCGCTCAGGTCGATGACTTTTATTCCTTTTTTGTTTAATAGTTCAGGAACAATATCCATGGAAACCGTGTGTGGTAAAGCAGTAAAAATCAAATCTGAATCCCGGGATATGCACGCCGAATCCGGTTTAACTAATTTTTTATTCAAACTATTTAGAAATTCAGGAAATACTTCCGTGATGTTTTTCCCGGCATAAGTGGAAGATCCCAGGAACATCAATTCTACTTCCGGATGTCCGGATAATATTTTGATTAATTCCTTACCTGCATACCCGGTTGCACCAATAATACTTACTTTTATTTTTTTCATTTATTTATACCTCGTTTACCGTTGTAAATTAAAAAATCCCGCCACTTTGGATAATCAATCATTACCCAAAGGGACGAGATAAAAATGTACTTCTCGCGGTACCACCCAACTTGAGTAAATAATCATCCACCCAGATAAAATAAAAAAATCCCGTCCCCCTGATAATCTTCATTATCAATAAGGACGA
>CBFCZX010000137.1:0-4195 GCA_965602765.1 uncultured Atribacterota bacterium
CCCACATTCATGCATTCTCCGCCAATCTTGTTTTTTTCTATACCGCAGACTTTCAATCCCATTTCCGCTCCCATAACGGAAACAGCCATTCCAGCAGGACCTAAACCGATACAGATTAAATCAAAATCATATTTCATGATATTTACTCCTTTCTGATTATTTTGATGAATCAATCACCATTTGTTTCAAATTCAAGCTTTTTTAATCAGGGAAAATGAATAATTGTATTTACCGGAAGGACCGGGTTCTATTTCATCTATGATATTGTATTCGACTTTTGTATCATGTCCCATTATCTTACAGATTTTCTGATTAATTTCCTTTAGTGTTTCATGCATATCCTTAAATTTACTTTTATCATTCAATACCAGATTAATTATGATAAAATCAACTTTTTCCTGAATGATCTGAAACTGTCTGATATTATTCTGATAATAAAAAAATTCAAAAAATATCCCTCCGCCAACGTAATCACCAAATTTATTCTTAAATTTATCGGTGATGCGTCCTTCTACGCTTTCCAAAAGAGGAAATCCCCTACCGCAACTACACCGTTTATCGGATAAAACACCTCTATCCTCAATTTTATAGCGAATCAAGGGCATGGTGTAATTGTTGAGTAATGTAACAATGATATTTCCCGCATTGTCCGGCTTGACCGGCTTTCCCTCATCATCTACAATTTCTAAATAATGGACAGTGGGAAGCAAATGTAAGCCTTCATCCTTTTCACAGTTGCATGCCATGTCGCTGACTTCTCTTGAACCATAACGATTAAATACGTTTGTATGAAATACTTCTTTAATTCTGGCCTTTAATTCAGGAAACAAAACACCGGCAGTGGTCATCACGGCACAAGGAGAATAAATAGAGAGATGATTTCTTTGGGCAAAACGAGCCAACTCGTCAATCACATTGGTATATGCAAGAATTAAGCGAGGTTTTAAATTGTTAATATTTTTAATTCGTTCAGCCATATCTCTCTCGCTCATCTTGCTGCCTCCCAAAGTAGTTATGCCGGAAATTTGTTGCCGAAGATATCCTTTAAAACCCCTGCCGCCCCCTAAGATGTCCGGTTGAGAACCCCATAATTTCAGCATGGGTTCACCAATTTTTCTGCTTGCCCATTCATTGAATAACCGTTTGGAGGCATTCGCCCAATCCAGGTATTCCTTATCCTGATAAAAAAGGACCGGTTCACCGGTTGAACCACCCGAGGTATTGCGGTAATAAGTTTTATTCCTGAATCGATAAAGTTCACTAAAATGGTTTCTAAGCATATCTTTCGTAAGCAAAGGAAATTTTTTTATATCCTCAAAAATGGTTTCCTCGGAAAATTTTATGCTATATTCTCTGATAATCTGTTGATAATAAGAAATGTTCCGGTGAGCATATTGAATCAATTTGAAAAGTTTTTTTCTTTGAATTTCCCGATTTTTTTCCATGCTATTCCACTGGATCTTTCTTAGATACTCATAATAATTCAGTACATTTGACCGATTGACATATTTCCAATAAAAAGGGATCAATAAGTTCCTACGAATTTGAGTACCGACTGTATGTTTTAGAAATGACATGCCTATTTCTCCTTATTAATCCATCTATTTTATATGCTGCTAATAGAAAAAGCAACTTGAGAGAGTAATTCTATGGCAATGAAATATCATCGAACATCTTTAAAAAACAAAATCTTTAAATCATTTCAAAGTATGCCAAAGAAGCTTCAATATCACTCTATAAATATGAATGGACGGCATGTTCCCTGATAGCAATCTGTATCCGGTTTTCCGCGCATTTGCATTGAATTTGCCGGCAGCTGATTCCAGCTCACCGCTTTTTCGGTTGTATAATGATGAAAAAATCCGTTTTGCATCATGACAGCTATATTAAAAAAATCTGCCTGAAAGTATTGCCGATAGGACGAAGGTAAAATGCTTTTTCCGGTGAAAAGTTTTACCCTGGTTACTCCCATTTCGGCAAGGGACACACTTGAAGGAATCGGATGGTCAATCCAGGAAGCTTCAATAGTATAAAAATCTCCGGACATTGATTCAATCCATGTATTTCCTTTTTTAAAAGAGAGGACATATTGAAAGATTTCTTCCATCCGTGGACCCCACATCGTATCATTCTCATACAACATGGTGATGGCCAGTAAAAGGCAGGCACCGTCAAACAAAAAACCCTGCTTTTGCATTTTACCCTTCGAGAAAGAATGCGCCAGGATTTTTCCATCCCAGAATTTCTCAATCAAATGTTTAACTAATTGTCCGGCCGTTTTCTCCATCTCTTTTTTTTCCAAAAATCGACCGGCTTGTAACATAGCAACTGCAACCAGTGCATTCAAACCGCAAAGTATCTTCTTATCCTTGTCCGGTTGCGCTTTCTGATTTCTTATCATCAGCAATTTTTTTTCAACATCTTCCATTGCATTATCATTTTTTCTGATAAGGTGAATCGCTCCCTCGAAATTTCCTTCCGGAGGAATAATATATGCCTCACTTAATCGATGAAATTCCTCTGCTGATAATAGCGTCCTTAATTCTTTATATTGCCAGATATAGGTTCCTCCTTCTTGATGGTCTGTATCCGCATCGAAGGCAGAAATATAAAAGTGTTTATCTTTAAAACAGGATTCGAGACAAAACAGTATTCCTTCAGCCATCTTAGCATATTCCTTTTTATCCAGCACCCGATAAGCTAGAGAAAAATCCCATAAGGCCATCGCCTGATCATAGAGCATCTTTTCAAAATGCGGAATCGTCCATTTTTTATCCACGCAATAACGGAAAATACCTCCCTGTAAATGGTCATGCAATCCACGTAATCGCATGGCATCCAATGTTTTAGCACACATATTGCGAATCTCTTCAAAATTACCTGAACACAGTAAATAAAGAAGATAGAGAAGCGTAGAATGGGGAGGAAATTTTTGCCCCGAACCAAAACCGCCTTCGACAGAATCAAAATAAACAAGGAGATTCTTTATAATCCAATGCTGCTCAATCATAGGAGGAGGTTGTACTTTCGACTGAAAAGGCAAAATTTTATTTTTATGATTCCGGTAATATTCATAAACCTGCTTGCAGATATCAATCAGCGGAGACATCGAACTACCGGCATGTGCCGGAGCATAAGTGAGGGCAAAAATTGGATGAACATCGGGAGTGAGGAAGACATTCAAAGGCCATCCTCCGCTACCGTTCTGGGCGATAATAAATTGCATTAAAAACTGGTCAATATCCGGTCTGATTTCCCGGTCAACCTTAATGCAGATAAAATGCCCATTTAAGTAATCTGCCGTATCCTTATCGGAAAAAGCACCTGCTGCCATCACATGACACCAATGGCAGGTGGCATAACCCACCGAGACAAAAAGCGGCTTATTCTGCTTTTTGGCAGTTTTTAAGATTTCGGCAGACCATTCCTGCCACCATACCGGATTTTCAGCATGCTGACGAAGATAAGGTGAACTTGATTGATCAAGATTGTTTCTTTGAAATTTCAACACAATCTTTTCCTTCATAAATCAGCTTTTTTTGCCGACCGATGCCATATAAATGGCAAACTCTTTTTCCCCGTCAAGTTCGAGAATATGGTCAGCAAATTCCTGGTCGTAGGCTGCAATAGCACAGGTTCCTGCACCAATAGCTTCACAGGCCAGATAGAGGTTTTGACATACGTGGCCGGCATCAAGAGCGATTACTTTATAGGAAGCCTGGTCATAACGCCATTCCATGCGTTCAGGTAATGCTGTCCAGATAAAGGTCACCGCACTTTCCCCGGCAAATGTCTGACCAAAGGCTGCCCTACTGATCAATTTTTCGAGATTTTCATGTTCTGCATATTCCACCAGTTGATGGCTCACCGGCAAATAACGATAAATGGCTTTCAATAGTCCTTTCACCCGAAAAACTGCAATATACGTTTCCAATGCATGCCTGCACCCGGCAGAAGGAACCGTTCGAAAATTATATCTGATTGCTTTTTCGTTTCTCATGCCCTGTGTTGCCCATAAAAGGAAGGATAGCTCATCCAGATTTAAGGCATCTTCCGAATAATGTCGCCTTGATTTTCTTTCGGCTATCGCTTTTTCTACACTGACTCCATGAATGTTTTTCCATTCTCCCGGTTTAATCAGGTCAATTCTTATTGCTTTAGGGTGAGGTGGTTTTTCTATCGGTGGAGGCTCAAG
>CBFCZX010000138.1:0-4088 GCA_965602765.1 uncultured Atribacterota bacterium
TTACCATCTCGTTCTTCTTTTTCAGCTTCTATTTTAATCTGTTCAATTTCGCTTTTAATCTTTTGAATTTTTTGTATATTCTCTTTTTCGTTTTTCCATTTAAGTTTCATGCCATCCCGTTTTTCTTTAAGTGAACTTAAATCTTTTTCAATTTTATTTAATCTTTCTTTTGAAGTAGCATCTTTTTCTTTTTTTAGTGCTTGTTTTTCTATTTCCAATTGAATGATTTTTCTTTCTACTTCATCAATCTCTACCGGCAAGCTATCTATTTCCATTCTCAAACGGGAGGAGGCTTCGTCAATTAAATCAATGGCCTTATCCGGAAGGAATCTATCAGCAACATAGCGATCTGACAAAATGGCAGCTGCTATTAAAGCAGAATCCTTGATCCTTACGCCATGATGAACTTCGTATTTTTCTTTCAAGCCCCGAAGAATCGTGATAGTGGCTTCCACCGAAGGCTCTTTTACCAAGACCGGTTGAAATCTTCTTTCCAGAGCGGCATCTTTTTCGATATATTTTCGATATTCCTTTAAAGTAGTAGCTCCTATGCAGTGCAATTCCCCCCGTGCTAAAGCAGGCTTTAGCATGTTAGATGCATCAATCGCTCCTTCTGCGGCGCCTGCGCCAACTATAGTATGAAGCTCATCAATAAAGAGAATAATCCCACCACTCGATTGTTCAATTTCTTTTAAGACAGCTTTTAAGCGATCCTCAAATTCTCCCCTGTATTTTGAACCGGCAACCATTAAGCTGATATCCAAAACCAAGATTTTTTTATCTTTTAAACCTTCAGGCACATCTCGGTTGATGATTCTTTGTGCTAGCCCTTCTGCAATCGCTGTTTTGCCAACACCCGGCTCTCCAATTAAAACCGGATTATTTTTGGTACGTCTTGAAAGGATTTGCATGGTTTGTCTGATTTCATCATCTCTGCCGATAACCGGATCAAGTTTGCCTTTGCGGGCTAAATCGGTTAAATTTCGGGTATATTTTTCCAGAACCTGGTATTTTTCTTCCGGATTTTGATCGGTAATCCTTTGATTTCCTCGAATATTCATCAGTACTTTATATATATTATCTTTTGTAATTCCATTTTTCTTTAATAATTCTGAAACTCTACTTCCTGTGGTGTCAGTCAAAGCAATCATAAGATGTTCTGTGCTTACGAAATCGTCTTTTACTTTGCCGGCTTCCTGTACAGCACTGTCTAGTATATTATTTAATGAAGTTCCGATATAACTCTGTCCGCTAGCATCTCCATAGACTTTGGGAATTTTCTCCAACAGCTTTTTCAAGCTGGCCTTAAATTCTTCTGAGTTTATTTCTAAATTCTGTAAAATTGAAGGGATCACTCCGTCTTTCTGACCAATTAATGCCAAAAGAAGGTGCTCCTCTCTTATTTCCTGATGATTGTATCCGATGGCAATTTGCTGCGCTTCTCCGATCGCCTCTTGAGATTTTATGGTAAATTTATCAAATTTTATCATCTTCCTATCCTCTAATAAATTTTTTAAATTGATATTTCTTTAAATTATCTTTTGAGTATTTTTTGACAATATGACAAGCCATCTATCAAAAGAAGGTTTTCCTCTTCAGAACCAACAGTTATTCTAAAAAAATAACGGGTAGAAGAAAAATCAGGTTCATTTACAATCTGTATTAAAATGCCTTTTTCCAACAAACCATCAAAAACTATTGTCTGTTCTTTTAGAGATTTCACTTCAGTAAATATAAAATTAGTTTGCGAAGGGTGGGCTTTAAAAGATGAAAATTCATTAATTTTTTTCACTAATTTTTCACGTTCACAAATAATTTTTTCATTTTTTTTCTGTAAAATATCTTTATATTTAAAAACAATTCGAGCAGCAAGTTGGGAAAATGCATTAACATTAAATGGGCTTTTTACTTTTCTTATTTCTCTTACCACTTTAGCATTAGAGAGTAAATAACCTACACGTAAACTTGCTAGGGAAAAAGCCTTAGAAAAAGTCCTAAGGATGACCAGATTGTCGAATTGAGAGATAAGAGGAGCGAAGGTTTTACCTCCAAATTCATAATATGCCTCATCAACAACCACCAGACAGCCCGATTCCTTTAATATCCTTATTATTTTCTCTTCTTGAAAATAATTGGCTGTAGGACTATTAGGATAAGATAAAAAGATTAATGAAGCACTTTCTTTCCTTGCTTCCTTTAACAATTTTTCAACGTCTAAGGAAAAATCTTTCTGTACCAGTGGAACCTGAATAAAATCTGCGTGATGCATGGTAGAATATATTTTGTACATGGCAAATGAAGGCATAGGAGAAATAACCCCTCTTCCCTTTTGAGTAAAAGCTTTAATCAAATATTCAATTAATTCATCCGATCCATTTCCTATAATGATATTATCCAAATTCAAACCAAATGTGGAGGATACTTCCTGAGATAATTCGGTTGCGTTCGCATTAGGATAAAGAGAATATTTGAGTTTTCTTGCTTCCTTTAAAATTTCATCAATAATGTTTTTTGGTAATCCATAGGGATTTTCGTTGGCATTCAATTTAACTTTATGAGGTATTTCATGAGGATCATAAGGTTTTAGATCTTTCAAGCTGTTTTGGTAAAATTTGTATACATTCTCCATGTCATTACTTCCTTTCTTTACATATAATGAATTTTTTTCCTATTATATATTAACCTCGATTTCTGTTTTATTTATATCTAAAAGATCGGTCATTAATTTCGCTTTACACTGTTCAATTAATAATTTTGCTAATTCATCTCTTGCTTCCAGTATTGTCGATTTTGGAATAGATCCAATTCCATCAACATTAATCACTATTCTTTTTGTATTTTCGGTGATTTTACTAAAAGCACCATTTCGCCAATTCCACCTTCTGCACATTACTTTTAAGGTTGCATCATCAAAATAAATTACCTCTCCCGCTTGGGGATTTTCAACTTCTTCACCGCCTAAAGGGATAAAAGTTTCATTTCCTTTTGCGTAACCAAGGCGAAGATTGCCCTCAATGGCGGTTATGTCGTCTCCTCCACATGGAACAATATATTTAATAGAAATATAATTAAAAAGAGCAACCACCGAATTAATAAAAGGAAATCCTCCTCCCTTCATTATTCTTTTTAAGAGGGCTTTTATCGAAGGAGGATATTTTATCGGATCCGAATTGAATTTTAGATGGGCTTTTTCCCATGCTTCAATAAATGATTTTTTACTAAAGGTTTCTTCTTTTACTCTCTTAGCTATTTCTTTATTCAGAGGTTTTTTTATTCTTTTATTCCCAAGTGCATTTTCGATATCTTCAATAATAATAATTCCCCTTTTAAAACGAGGGAATTGTTTAAATATTTCTGAATCAATTATTACTTTTCTCATGAATCATCAAATCTCCTATTTTACTGATGTTTGTTTTTTTCCAAATTCTTAATTTGGTCCCTCAACTTAGCAGCTTCTTCATATTTTTCATCTTCAACAGCTTTTTGCATTTTTTCTTTTAATTGTTCAATTTTTATTTCATTCTCATTCTCTATGGTAATTTTACCGGTAGATGCTTTCTTTAGTATTTCTTCGGTGACATAAATAGGAGCATTGACTCTAAGAGCTAAAGCGATAGCATCACTTGGACGTGCATCTAATTTATTTATTTTTTCACCTATTTTTAAGCTAATATTTGCAAAATAAGTATCTTTTTTAAGGTTGCAAATAACAATTTTCGTCACAACAGCATCTAGTGCAAAAAGTAAATTTTTCATCAAATCATGAGGTAACGGTCTATTTGGTTCGATTTCCTCCAAAGCCAAAGAAATCATTTTTGCCTCATAAGGACCAACCCATATAGGCAACCATCTGTTTTTCGTTTCATCTTTCAGAATAACTACAAATCCTTTAGTAACAGGATCAATAGCAACTCCGGAAATTTTAACTTCAATCATTTTTTCTCCTTTCTCACATTCATGTTAAGAACTTAAGATAAAGTTTTTAGTTAAACATGATAACATATTTTATCTTCAAGCTCAATATGCATAATTCTCCTACAAGATATTATACAATAAATCAATTTTTCCTGCTACAGCAACAGTTTTTT
>CBFCZX010000139.1:0-4022 GCA_965602765.1 uncultured Atribacterota bacterium
AGAAAGAGAGCCGAAGAGGCAAGATACTAAATGTATCCAAACTTTCAGGCAAAAGAACCGTTACCGGACAGAACTCTGGAGAGCTTTATACAAAAAAGCACCGAAGGGGCAATTCCTAATCTATAGGAAAAGCCTTACAGAGTTTACTTTAAAAAACGATTTCCTATTTCTTTAGGAAGAATCTTTCAGGTAAAAAGACAGAGTATGAAGATAATTATATTGTTTTCATACTCTGTCTTTTTATTAATAAAAAATGGAGGAAAGAAAATGAAAAAGAAATTACTTTTTCCAATGATATTTTTTTTAATTATCATGTTTTTATTAAGTACATTTTCTGTTTCAGCAACAATTTATAGAATCATTAATGAAGAAGGGGACACTGTTCGGGTGTCTACCGAACCAAAGATGAGTATTGATGAAAAACAAGCAGGATATACGATTAATCCTTTAGAATTTACTACCGAACCCTCTGATGCTCAAGATAATTTTTGGATTAAAGGGATGGTCTTTGAGGATAGTAATGCCAACGGAAAAATGGATGAAGGGGAAAAAGGTATATCAAAAGTATCTGTTTCCAATGGATTGACCGTAACAGTTACCGATAAAAGTGGGAATTATCTTCTGCCCCGCGAGGGCCATTTTATATTCATTACAGTACCTTCTGATTACATCTCTACAACCGGTTGGTATAAAAAATTATCAGAGAGCAACAATCTTTTTGGTTTAAAAGACACACCGGAAAAAAATTCTGAACAATTTACTTTTGTACATATAACTGATCACCATACAGACTCAATTGAAGAACATCAAAAAATGATTGAAAAAGCAATCGAAGAGATAAACAAAATTAATCCGGATTTTATTGTAGCTACAGGTGATTTAATTTTAAAAGGCAATGAGGTATCAATTCAGCAAGCTCGGGAATGGTATGATATTTATTTGCGTTTAATCAATGACTGTAAAAATCCAATTTTTCATACGCTTGGAAATCACGATTTGGTGGGAATAAATTATAAGAAGGATGAAAGTGAAAAACCCGGTTATAATAAAAAAATGTACCTACATTATTTTGGACCTACTTATTATTCTTTTGATTGGGGTTTATTTCATTGTATTATTTTAGACCCGAATGAGTTTGTTGGTGAAAAAGAATTTTATAAGATACCGGATTATCAAATCAAATGGCTGAAGGAGGATTTATCCTTTCGGGACGATTATCCCTTATTGGTCTTTTTTCATGAACCGAGTAGAACCTGGCAAAATCAAACTGAAGTTCTAAATCAATTTAGACAACATTTTACAAAGATGTTTTCAGGTCATTGGCATATAGATATACAGTTGGATAATATGGGTATTTTTGAACAAGTCACTGGGTCCGTTTGTGGTGAATGGTGGTGTGGAGTTTGTCCGGATAGTAAGCCTGCCGGATATCGAATTGTACAAATAGATGGAAAAAATATTTCAAGCTTTTATAAAGAGATAGAAAAAAAGAAGCAGATAAATGTTCTATCACCCGGACCTTTGATGAATATTTCTGAAGATACTTCCCTTATCGCTCAAATTTATCTGGAAGAGGATGAGCTGCTGCAAGAGGTCAATTATCGAATTGATGGTGGCAGGTCTCATCCGATGAATATTAAAAGAAGTGGATTGTGGAATAGTGCTAATTCTTCGGAATACAAAGAGCAATTAACAGATGGCTATCATACGATTACCGTAGAAGCCCGGGATAATGAAGGAATATTTTCCCGGATGATTGAAGTGAAAATCAGCTCGGATAATTTAATTCCTCTAAATGAAATCATTCCCCATCTTTCGGTTTACCAGGGGCATATTATTAAAATAAAAGGTAAAATATTCAAGTCCTTTATGGAAGAGCCGTATCTTTCCAAGAGAAATGCTGTCATATTAATAAAAGATGATACAGGTAAAGGAATTGTAATGATAGCCGATGATTATAGTTTAACCGATGAAGATTTAAAAGAAGATAATATAATAACAGCAGAAGTCGTTCCTATCAGATATAGTTGGGAAATGCTCAGTAAAAAACAAAAACAATTAGTGATTTTTAATTTTTTCTGTTTACCTCGAGGTTCTATTGAAACAAAGTTATTAAAACCTAAAGGGATTTACATCTTATGGCTGATTAAGCTTTACCGTGATTAATTTTCTTTCTGCAAATAGAAAAATTTCAAACTAACCTGACTTATTGTATAATAAATCAATAATAAAATATCAGGTGGCAAATCAATTATTAATTACAATGTAAAAACATCGTATCGCATTGAAAAATAATCATTTTAAAGCACTCAAATTTTAAGAAAAGAGACGGGTAGATGAGTATAAAGAATTATGCAGAAAAAAACCGGGAAGCATGGAATGAAGCAGCAGGCGTTCATGGGAAAAGCAGAAAAATAGATTACAAGGAAAAATTTAAAGATAGAAACTTTTCTGTTTTAGATGGCACACTTTCATCACTTTTGAAAAAGATACCCCTTGAGGGAGGGGTGGTTGCACAGCTTTGCTGCAACAATGGTCGCGAATTGCTTTCAATTGTAAATACAATGGGTGCAGCAGGTGTTGGATACGATATTTCGGATGAATTTATTTCTGAAGCAAAAGAAATTGCTGAATCGGCTAAACTTAACTGTCGTTTTATCAGAACGGATATTAATTATCTAACAAATGAATATAATAATTATTTTGATTTGGTTTTATTTACTGCAGGAGCCCTTACCTGGTTTTCTGATCTTGGAAAACTTTTTGATACAGTTAAAAGGTTGATGAAACCGGGAGGTTACCTCGTCATATATGAAATTCACCCTTTTACTAACTTGATAGCATGGAAGGATGAACCTGACTATGAATCGTTGAATCCCTATAAAGTTGCCTATAAGTATTTCCGGGATACACCCTGGGTTAATAATAATGGTGCTGACTATATCGGAAAGGCAACCTACAAGTCAAAGACATTTATTTCATTTGCACATAAACTATCTGACATCATAACGGCGATATGCTCCAACGAAATTGTCATCAAAGAGTTCATAGAATATCCGCATGATGTTTCAGCACACCTTGCAGATTTAGCGAAGGATCATATTTTACCATTGTCTTATACAATCATTGGCCGGAAGATGAAAGATCAATGACAAAAAAGGAGAAAAAGTGAAAGTTAGGAAATTAGCGGAAAAATATAAAGAACAGGTCATTGCCTGGAGAAGGGAATTCCATGAAAATCCGGAACTCTCCTGGGAAGAAGTTAGAACTGCGGAAAGAGTGCGAGAGGAATTAGTAAAGATGAATATTGAGGTAAGAAGAGTCGTAAATACAGGAATTTTAGGAGTCCTGAAAGGTGATAAACCGGGTAAAACAGTTGCGCTAAGAGCAGACATGGATGCTCTACCGATAAAAGAAGCGAACGATATTTCTTATAAATCGAAACATGAGGGAGTTATGCATGCCTGTGGACATGATGGCCATACTGCCATGTTGTTAGGGGCAGCTAAAATATTAAGCCAGATGAAAGATAAAATAGAAGGAACGGTTATATTTTTATTTCAACCAGCAGAAGAATTGGGTGAAGGGGCATCTAAAATGATAGAAGAAGGTGCGATAAAAGGGGTGGATGCAATACTTGGCATCCACCTTTGGGCCGATCTGGCATCCGGAAAGATATCCCTTGAACCCGGTCCCCGTATGGCTTCCACCGATAGATTTAAAATTGTCATCAGAGGCAAGGGTGGACATGGTTCAATGCCTCATCAAGGCGTGGATGCAATAGTTGCAGCCTCTGCAGTGGTGATGAACCTTCAGTCTATTGTGAGTAGGGAAATCGATCCTTTAGAGACGGCGGTAGTAACGATAGGAAAATTTAACGGTGGTGAAAGGTACAATATTATCAGTGAAGAAGTACATATGGAAGGCACTACCCGTTGTTTTAATCCTCTGGTAAGAGAGAAATTTCCTTCAATAATTAAAAGAATAGTGGATGAGACTGCAAAAGCATATCGAGCAGAAGG
>CBFCZX010000140.1:0-4008 GCA_965602765.1 uncultured Atribacterota bacterium
TTAAGTATTTCAGATGGAGTTGAATGTTTTTTAGGAGTTCATCGATACCGCTATTATCAAGGGCAATCGTTTTTATCACCGGAGGATGCCATTCTCCAAAATGATTTAAATCCAACATCATACGGATTTCAGTTAGCAAGCGTTTATGTCCTTCTTTATCAGCTTTATTCACAACAAAAATATCACCGATCTCCATGATTCCTGCCTTAATGATTTGAATATCATCTCCCATTCCCGGGATAGTCACAAGTACTACTGTATCTGCCACTTTTACAATATCTACCTCTGCCTGTCCTACTCCAACTGTTTCAATAAAAATAACATCCTTCCCTAATGCATCTAAAATCTTTATGGTTGCTTGCGTTGCACGAGAAAGACCCCCAAGATAACCTCTTGTTCCCATGCTTCTTATAAATACACCCTTGTCCAAACTTAAATCCTGCATGCGGATTCTATCTCCCAGTAATGCACCTCCTGTGAAGGGACTGGTTGGATCAATGGCAATGATTGCAACCGTTTTCCCTTTTTTACGCATTGCCTTTGTTAATTTATCGGTAATAGTGCTTTTACCAGAACCGGGTGGACCGGTTATTCCAATAATGTCTGCATGACCGGTATGATTATAAAGTTGTTTTAGAAAGCACTCTGCTTTTTTATAATCATCTTCTACTAAAGTAATTAATTTTGCTGCAGCTCTTCGGTCACCCTTTATTATTCTTTTTACGGTGTCTTTTTTCATCATCATATCCTTTGATTAGATCTCATAGAAGTTTATTTATTTCTAAACTAGTAAAATCCGAAAAACGATTTTTCACCTTTTCCAGTTATCAGAAATGAGACAATGAGTTTTTATTTTACGGTTTCGTTGATAAATTTTACGATATCACGAGTATCGCTACCTGGTGTAAATATTGCCGCAATTCCAATCTTTTTAAGCCCAGGTATATCTTCTTCCGGTATTACTCCTCCACCAATAACAACAATATCGTCAATATTCTCTTCTTTTAATATTTCCATGATTCTGGGAAAAAGATGAGTATGTGCTCCTGATAAAATACTTAAACCTATCACGCTGACATCTTCCTGTAATGCGGTTTCTACTATTTGTTCGGGTGTCTGTCGTAATCCGGAATAAATTACTTCCATACCAGCATCCCTTAAAGCTCTTGCGATAACTTTCGCTCCCCGGTCATGACCATCCAGTCCCGGTTTAGCAATAAGTACCCTTATTTTTTTGTTCCCCATTTTATTTCCTCCTTAATTAAAGCTTGACAGATTCTCGATATTCTCCAAAAACATTTCTCAGTACATCACAAATTTCCCCTAATGTAGCATATGATCTCACACAATCCAAAATAATGGGCATTAAATTCTTTGATGTGCCGGCAGTTTTTTCCAATTGTTCTAAATTATCTTTAACTTTTTCATTATTCCTTTCTGATTTTAATTTATTTAATTTTTCTACTTGACGACGACCAACCTTGGGATTAACCCTTAACAGTCCTTTTGGAGCTCCTTCTTTAATTTTAAATTTATTCACACCAACAACGATTCTTGAACCTTCTTCAATATTTTTCTGATATTTATATGCACTGTTTTGTATTTCCTGTTGAATGAATCCTTTTTCAATAGCAGCAGTGACGCCTCCCAAGTTATCAATTTTTTCGATATACTCCAAGGCTTCTCGTTCTATTTCGTTGGTCAAACTTTCAATATAGTAAGATCCTGCCAGAGGATCGACAGTCTCAGTTACTCCACTCTCATAAGCAACAATCTGTTGGGTTCTAAGGGCAATTCTAACAGAATCTTGAGCTGGTAAGGCTAATGCTTCATCTCGGGAATTTGTATGCAAAGATTGGGTCCCTCCTAATACTGCAGATAATGCCTGAATGGTAACACGGATGATATTATTATCCGGTTGTTGTGCAGTTAGGGTGCATCCGGCTGTCTGGGTATGGAATCGTAGCATCATGGATTTTTTATTTTTTGCTCCAAACCTTTCTTTCATAATCTTTGCCCATAATCGACGAGCTGCTCTAAATTTAGCAATTTCTTCTAATAAATCGTTATGTGCATTAAAAAAGAAGGATAATCTTGGAGCAAAATCATCTATTTTTAGACCTATTTTTACAGCAGCATCAACATAGGCAATTCCATCTGCTAAAGTAAAAGCAACTTCCTGGATAGCGGTAGACCCTGCTTCCCGAATATGATAACCACTTATACTGATTGTATTCCATCTGGGCATTTCATTGAAACAGAATTCAAAAATGTTTGTGATCAATCTCATAGAAGGACCTGGAGGAAATATATAGGTTCCTCTCGCAATATATTCTTTCAATACATCGTTTTGGATAGTACCTTTTAAACGCTCAGGAAATACTCCCTGTTTTTCCGCTACAGCAATATACATAGCTAATAAAACCGACGCCGGAGCATTAATCGTCATGGAAGTACTTACTTTATCCAAGGGAATTCCGTCAAATAATATTTCCATATCCTTTAAGGAATCTATGGCTACACCAACTTTTCCTACTTCACCCAATGACATATTATGATCGGAATCATATCCGATTTGTGTCGGAAGATCAAACGCAACACTTAATCCGGTCTGTCCCTGTTCCAATAGATATTTATAGCGTTGATTTGATTCTTCGGCCGTACCAAATCCGGCATATTGCCTCATTGTCCAGAATCGTCCCCGATACATAGTCGGTTGTACTCCGCGAGTATAGGGATATTGTCCCGGGAAATTCAAATCTCTATTATAATCAATCTCCGAAATATCTTCAGGAGAATATAATCGTTCAATTTCCTTTCCTGAACCAGTTACAAAAGATTCTTTTCTTTCGGGAAACCTATCAAGAGTTTTATTTAAAGTATTTTTCTCCCAAGTTTTTCGCTGTTCATTAATTTGATTCATTTCTTCTTCCTTATACATATAACACCTCTTCAATATTAATATCGCAAAACAGTACAGTAAAATATGGCATATGGAAGCTCATTTGTATTGGCAAATATTTTCTATATGATTTACCGTCCTTTCATCTCATGCTGCACTGTATACTATTTTTATAATCAATATTTCAACTTATAAACAAATATATTAATAAGAATAACACTTATACCAGTAATATACTCTAGTTCTTTCTTTAAGTTTTTTTGAATATTTTTTCCGATTTTGGGAATATCCTGCCCATATTTTAGTTCCAGGTTTATATTTATTAAAATACCTTCTTCCTTGATATCAATCTGAGATTTACCTAATTTTATAACTTCTTTAATGTCTTTAAGTGTATAAATGATGATGTCCAGAATTGCATTTTCAGAAACGTATAATTTTCCGAAATAACTAAAAGGAGGCCTTACAATTGCTCTTTCACCAATCTTTCGATTAGAAGTTCTTCTTTTGTAGAAAATCTCTAAAGACTCTAATATATTTACAGGAAATTTTCTCTGTACTTCAATTCCCGGTAAGGGTATTACATGTCGCCCTTCTTTTAATCGACTTGATTTTGCTTCTTCAATCTCCTTCTCTGTAGAAATATCTTCGATTTTTAATATTTTTTTTGGAGGAGACAAGTCTAATCTTTTAATTATCTTGTCAACCATTCTTATAGATGTACCAATAATTAATATTTTTGCGGGTTTAGATTTTTTTATAGCGCCCACTACATCACTAGCGTGGGACGGATCTTCAAAAATGGCTGTTCTAATTGCCTGAATTCTATTCTTTTCTTTTTTTGCAGAATGCCCTGCTAATATTCTATCTTTTCTAATTAAAAGACCATCATCGATTATATAACTTATATTATATTTGTGAGCAATTAGAATCGCTTTATAACTTTTACCAGTTCCACTTTCACCTATAAAAGCAAATATTTCCACTTTCATTACCTTCTTATAGTTTATTTTATATTAAATATTTTGAATCAGTACATTTTATAAGTTAATATATTTCTAAATTGCTCTTTTTTATTTTTCTAGAATTCAAGATTAAATATAAGC
>CBFCZX010000141.1:0-3984 GCA_965602765.1 uncultured Atribacterota bacterium
GGTTTGAAAAACTTTTTTATAGATATAGATCATGTTAATTTTTTTAACGGAATAATGGCATCCCTTAAAGTGGAAGAAGAAAAAAAACAACAAATAAAGCAAGCAATTTTGGATAAAGATTTTGTTATGCTGGAAAAGATATTATCCCTGACCGATATAAAGGCTGAGGAAAAGGAATTTATCTTAAAGATACCCACCTTAAGAGGAGGAACAGAAGTATTAAACGAAGCAAAAAAGATGATAAAAAATAACTTATCACTATCTGCCCTAAAAGAAATAGAAGAGGTCTACCGACTTTTAAAAGATTACGGATTAGAAGATTATATCTTAATCGATTTGGGAATTATAAGAGATTTTGATTACTATACCGGCATCATATTTGAAGGTTATACGGATTATTTAGGATATCCGGTATGTGGCGGAGGAAGATATGATAATCTATGTTCAAAATTTGGAAAAGATATGCCTTCTACCGGATTTGCCATCGGAACGGAAAGATTGGCCACCATTTTAGAGAAAGAAGATGTAAATTCATTAAAGGCAGAGATGCCTGACAAGGTTTTGCTTTTTTATGGTAACAATAATAAGCTTTTTCGAAAAGCAATTGCAGTGGCAAATAGATTCAGGAAAAAAGGATACATTGTAGAAATGGAAGCTGATGGCAGGGATTTTAAAAAAGCGATAGATTATGCCCGTTACCATAAAATGAAATATATTTTTGTTATTGAAGATAACGAAACAATAAATAAAATAAAAAAAATTAATATTATTTCTGGAGATGAGGAAATTATAACCTATGAGTAGAGAAAAATATATCGATAAATTAGTGATTGCATTGCCTAGCGGAAGATTAATGAAATCCTGTATTGCCTTACTGGAAAAGACCGGAATAGATTTAAAGGGCGGTAGGGAGATTAACAGAAAACTGTCATTTTATGATCGCGAAAGAAATATTAAAATCATTATTACCAAGCCGAAAGATAATCCGACTTATATAGAATTCGGAGCGGCAGATATCGGGATAGTGGGAGAAGATGTATTGATAGAAGAAAAGAAGGATGTCTACAAATTGTTGGATTTAAAGCTCGATCATTTTAAATTGGTATTAGCGGCACCAAAAAGAAAAGACCGGGAAAATATTGTAAAGAATAACGGACATCGTTTAAAGATAGCTACAAAATATCCGAATATTGCCCGGGATTATTTTAAGAAAAAAGGGATTTACGTGGAGATTATCAAGCTTTACGGCTCGGTGGAACTTGCTCCTCTAGCCGGTTTGGCGGATATGATTATCGATATTGTATCAACCGGGAGAACTTTAAAAGAGAATAACCTGGAAATTATTGATGAAATTATGCCGCTTGGTGTTCAGCTTATCGTTAACCGGATAAGCTATAAGACCAAACATGATAAAATCATGCAATTATTAAAAGAGATTCAACGTTTTATTTTACCGGTAGAGTCAACAAAATGATGGTACCCTGTTGAATCATGAACACTCAACAGCAGGTTGATTAAGAAAGGATAGCTTGTATTTTGATGAAAATTATTTATTTAAAAGAAAACAATCAGGCAAAGATAGAAGAAATCATTAAAAAGAATTATTTCGAAGATGATGCCATTGAAGAAATCGAAAAAAATGTTAAAAGAATTATTTCAAGAGTAAAAGAAGAGGGCGATAGCGCCCTGCTGGAATTTACTGCAAAATATGATAAGGTCGATTTAATATCTGAAGATCTATTGGTGAAACCGGTAGAATTTGAAATTGCAAGAAAAAAAATAGATTATGGTTTATTAGATATCATAAAAGAAGCCATCAGCAGGATAAAAAAATATCATTTGCACCAGAAGGAGAATTCCTGGTTTACGACTGACGAGGAAGGTGTCATTTTGGGGCAAATATTCAATCCGGTTGAGCGGGTCGGATTATATATTCCCGGCGGAACCGCAGCATATCCTTCGACTTTGATGATGTCGGCAATCCCGGCAATGATTGCAGGAGTAAAAGAGATTGCAGTGGTAAATCCCCCTGCCTCGGACGGTAAAATAAATCCTTATGTATTGGCAACTGCAGAAGAATTAGACATAAGAGAAATCTACAAAATAGGCGGAGCCCAGTCCATCGCTGCTTTAGCCTTTGGAACAGAGACCATAAAGAAAGTCAATAAAATTGTAGGTCCCGGAAATACTTACGTCACGCTTGCTAAAAAAAATGTATTTGGAATCGTAGATATCGATATGATGGCAGGTCCAAGTGAAATCCTGATTTGGGCAGATGAAAATGCCGATGCCCGCTTTATTGCATGTGACCTGCTCTCTCAGGCAGAGCATGACCGGGAAGCTACCTCTATTTTAATCACTGATTCTACTTCTCTGGCAAAAAGAGTAAAGGCAGAAATTGAAGGTCGACTGGAAAGCATGGAGAGGAAAGAAATCATCAAAATTTCTTTAATGAAACAGGGAAGGCTCATTGTAGCAGAAGATGAGAAAATGATTATTGATTTCATCAATAATTTTGCACCGGAACATCTGGAATTACAGATTGAGAATCCCTGGCAGAAATTAGGAAATATAAGAAATGCCGGGTCAATATTTTTGGGTGCATATTCACCTGAACCTTTGGGTGATTACTGGGCAGGTCCGAACCATATCATTCCCACATCACGAGGAGCCCGCAGCTTTTCCCCGTTAACGGTAAATGAATTTATTAAAAAAAGTAGTATCATTTGTTTTGACCAGGAGAGATTGGTTAAAGACGGTAAAAAGATAGCAAGTTTAGCGAGATTAGAGGGCTTGGATGCACATGCCCGCTCGATAGAAATCAGATATGAAGAGAGTTGAGATTTTAAAGACAGAAAATTATTTTACAAGGGGTGGCCATAATATTGCAGATACCGCAAAAATTCAAAGAGATATTCTTATTTCAAAAAAATGTCATAGTAAAAAAAGCAGTTTTAGATTCAATATCAAAAATCGATACCATTGTTTTTGATATTGACGGAGTATTGATCGATGTTCAGGACTCTTTTCGGAATGCGATTTGCCAAACGGTACAATGTTATTTTAAAAAAATATTGAAATTTGATGGCAAACAGAGATTGATTCATCCGGAAGAAATAGCCTATTTTAAAATGGCGGGCGGGTTTAATAATGATTGGGAATTAACTTCTGCAGTCATCTTGTTTTATTTATGGAAATCAGAGAAGGGTTCGACAAAAAATATTGATGATTTGAGAAGTGAAATACCCGACCTAAAAAGCTTTTGTACAAAAACGCTCAATACCGGAGGGGGTCTGCAGCAAGTCATTGAGATATTTCAGCGTAAAAATGAATTCAAAAAAAATATATTTAAGCAATGGGATAATAAACAGATAACCAGACTATTCCAGGAAATCTATGCAGGCAAAGAAAAATGTTACAATATCTACCATTTCTACCCTTCGGTTACTCAATCAGATGGTTTATATAAAAATGAAAAAAATATTTTTGATGAAAAATTGAAAGAATCACTCAACAATTTTTCAATTGGAATCCTGACAGGCAGAAGTAATGAAGAGACGAAAATAGCTCTTGAAAAGCTTAAATGGACCGGGTTACTATCCGAAAAACAGGTAATGACCTCTAACAAGGCAGCGGACAAACCTAACCCGGAAGGGCTGAAAAAGCTATCGACCTACTTAAAAACTGGATTAGGACTTTATATCGGGGATATTCGCGATGATCTGCTGGCTGCTAAAAATTATAATAATGGATCTAAGACAGCCGGATTTTTATCGGCCATTGTTTTGGGCAGGGAATTCCTGCAAAAAGAGTCATTAGTGATGATGTACCTGGAAGAAGGTGTGGATTTCTTAGCAAAAGATGTCAACGATATTTTAAAATGGATTTTAAAAAATAGAATGAAAATTTGCTGAATAGGAGGAGATGGATATTTTGAAAACAAGAATAGGTGAAACTAAGAGAAAAACTTTGGAAACCGATATC
>CBFCZX010000142.1:0-3907 GCA_965602765.1 uncultured Atribacterota bacterium
TTCACCGATTTATATCTGAAGATATTCTGTTCTTTATCTATATAATCTTCCACTTGCGGAGCAAAAATATAGGTCTTATGTCCTTTTTCTTCGTAGGCTTCTTTTAAGGAAGTAATGCATGTGACAACTCCGTTGATCAAAGGTTTGTAACAGTTTGTAAAAAAAGCAATTTTCATTCAGTGGGCTCCTAAGTAAAATTTTCTTTATTTATAAGCAATCTATATTATATCTTATGAGCATAGAATAGTAAATAAAACTGTTACATATTAACAATTTTCAAATGTTTCGAATGCACATTTTTTTAATTCAAAGACATTGTTATTAACTTTTAATTTGAACAATACAGCCACTCTCATATCTTTGTCTTAACTATTAAACTTGTAGATTTATGCAATTTTTGCAATCAATATTTTTATTATGAGGCTAGAATTTTCTTGTTTTTCGAATGGAAAATATCGCTACAAATAAAATAGATACGGCGCAAAGATAACTCCTCCTATTTTATATTTTTTTTCACGTATACAATATGTCAATGCTCAAGGTTATCTTCTCTGCTAACTCTATGCCATATTATTAACTAGTTTACCGGGCGACAGACTAACTAAAAACTAATTTGATGCGTTACTCATTATCGCTTTAAATTGGAAGTATTTTTTGCCTTCATAATCTAGTTTTATTCGATTATTACTTTGTAAAATACTAATCATTATCTACAAGCGGCTATTTCAATTGTTTTTCTGACTGATTCAACCAATACATCGCATCCAGATTACCTGGTTCAAGACGTAATACCTGCTTCCAGTTGTTTTGCGCCTCTTTATAGTTCCCCATCTCAAAATAGATACGTCCTAACCAGTAATATGCTGCTGCAAAATCTTTATTCTTATTTACAGCTAGCCGGTATTTATTTATCGCATCTTCATATAATTTTTGCTCATAGAGTTTAAATCCTGCTTCATATAATTCATAAGCATCTTTCCCAAATTGAATTGCTTTTTCTACTTTATTTAAGAAATATTCTGCTCTTGGATATTGAGAGTCAATCTTTAATACCTCACTCCAGGAAGAATAAGAATCATTCAAGTATCCTATTTCATAAAATACACGACCTAGCCAATAATGCGCTTCTATCATTTCCGGATTAATCTTCACAGCCTCTTTTAAATAACTAATGCAAATATCATATTCCCCTCTTTGATAAGCAGAGTATCCCAGGCGGAAATAGGCATAAGCTAATTTTTCCTCGACCTGCGGAGAAATTACATTATCTTTCTTGATTAGTTCAATATAACTGCTCCATTCTCTTGCTTCCTTAAAATACCAATTTGTATATTGATAAATTTGTGCAAGATAATAATGACCTTCAATATAGTCTGGATTTGTCTTTATTGCTTTCTCGCCATATTCGATTGCCTCTAACCAAAGTGGTTTATTCGGATAATTAGCGCCATTATAAGCAAGTAAAGCTTCTTCCATTTTGCTTTTCGCCATTTCAGTAAGGTAGGCCGCATTCTCGGGTGCGGTTTTTTCCTGTGCAGCATAAAATCCCAAACCGCCTATATTCATTAATATTAGAATAACTAAAACTTTTATCAAATATTGAATTATGAATTTATTTTTCAATTTTCTTTCCTCCTTTTATTTGTATGTATATCTTAATTCTATAAAGATTGAAAATATCCTTGTTTTTCATTTATATTAATTTATTATTATTTATTTTGTGAAAGAAAATGTATCCATTTTACGTATTTAAAAGCAGAGTAATTCATTAAAAAAGATTGTAACAGGTGGAAAATTCATACAAAACAAAATATTTTGTGAAATAGGGAGAAAATACAAATGAAAAACGTACAAAGAAAATCTTTTTTTATCATATTTTTATTTTTTATTTTTTTATTTTTTAACACATTTACGTCATATTCATGGGATAATTGCCCATTTGGCTTAGAAAATGATCCTTTCCCCGGAGAATGTAATAGATACATTGATTCAGATAATGACGGTATTTGTGACCTTTCGCAGCCAGCTCCCAAAAACAGGGAAAATACTGAATATTCTGATTTAAATCTCACTACCGATGATAATATTGAACAACATGAAGAGGAGTATTCGGTAGAAATTGAAGGAAGCACGCTAAAAAAAATGGCAATTGCAGAGATTGCTTCGCTTTGGGAGATAAAAGCAGATGAATTATTGGGAGAGATTGTTGATAAGTATGATTTGAAAAACAGTTATACTATTCATCATTTAATTGACGACCTTAGACAGGAAAATAAATTTTCACCTTCACAAATAAAAGAAATTGCTGAAAATATTAAATTAAAAAATAATCCAGCCGAAATAGATAATTTTCCAAAATTAACCATAAACGCAGAAGCAGCAGCATCTGATATTTCCGCTGTTCCTTCTTCAGGAAAAGTATCCTTGCCGGATTATAATTTTCTGGAAATTTTACTTATCACTTTGTTAATATATTTCGGTGGTAAATTCATTGCACGAAAATTAAAAATAACAATACCTCGTGAAAGAAAACTTTGGAATACTATCCTCTTGTTCAGTTTTATTGGTTCTGCCGGTACAGGCATGATACTGGTATTTATAAGAGATTTTACCTGGTTTAAATCGATGAATTTTAACTTTTTATTCTGGCATGTGGAATTTTCTATAGTTATGACTTTAATTGGTATTTTTCATGCTTTTTGGCATTTGAGATATTATCTCTCTCTATTCAAAAAACCCAAAAAAATAAAAAGATGATATAATTGGATATAATTTAAAACACAGAGAGAGTTAATCATCATGATAATCACTGAAAAAGATTGCATAAATAAAACCGATGAACAGCTAGTTTCATTGACTTTAAAGGAACAGGAATACTACTTGTGCCTTATTAAACGCTTTGAAAATAATTTGCGTAACTACATCATGAAAATCTCCAGTGCCAATTTACAGGATGCGGAAGATATCTTGCAGGAAGTATTTATAAAGGCTTATCAAAATTTGAACGATTTTGATTTTAATTATAAATTTTCCAATTGGATATTTCGAATCACGCATAATGTGACCATCAGCCATTATAGAAAAAAGAATATTTCTTCCCGGGCAATATCCTGGGAAGAAAATGATATGGATAATATCTTACAGGCAACCTTAAACCTAGAACAGAAAAATATTCAAAATTTGTCATATGAAAACATTTTAAAAATCATCGAACGATTGCCTCTAAAATATAAAGAAGTACTAATTTTAAAATTCATTGAGGACAAAGATTATAAAGCAATTAGCGACATTTTACATAAACCGACGGGAACAATTGCCACTCTTCTGAACAGGGCAAAAAAAATGCTTACCAGGGAATTAATCAAGGAGGGAATTGAACTTTAATAATGAAAAATATAAGTGAGGAAGTCTTTAAAAAAATAAAAGAAGAAAATATCAAGCCGAGACCATACTGGCATTTTGTCATGAAAAACTACTTTATCTGGATGCTGTTCTGCATTTCAATTATCCTTGGCAGTCTTGCGTTCAGCATGATTTTATTTATGATAAGACAACTTGATTGGGATATATATCGTTATCTTGGAGAAAGTTTCCTAAAAACCTTTTTTATAAGCCTGCCCTATCTCTGGGTATTGTTCCTTCTCCTTTTCGTTGGTGTGGCTTATTACAATTTTCTTCATACCAAACGGGGTTATCGATTCAGGTTTATTTCAATTTTCCTAATCAGTTTGACCCTAAGCGCATTATTCGGAACCGGTCTTTATTATAATGGTTTCAGTGAAAAGATCGAAAATGTCTTTTTCGAAAAGATACCCTATTATAGTAAAATGGTGTATACCTGTGAAAAGCAATGGATGCAGCCCCGGAAAGGACTTTTGGCGGGCACAATCAAGGAAATCGAACTTTC
>CBFCZX010000143.1:0-3905 GCA_965602765.1 uncultured Atribacterota bacterium
GTCTGGTTGGTGGTGGAAATCATGAACAAGATGTTAAAAAAGCGCCACTTACCGGGAATTGATGCAAAAAAATACAGAGAAATTTTTGATTTTCCGGTGACCAAATATTATATAAAGCTGGGATTTGATTTTTCCAGGGAATCATTCGAAGACCTCACAGTCGAATTTATCGGCGAATATTATGACCGTTTTAATGAATGCAAGCTGTTTTATGAAACTGAAAAAGTATTACAAGAGATAAAAGATTTGGGCATATCTCAATCTATCTTATCGGCTTCAAAGGAAGATGTCCTGATAGAAAAAATTAAATATTATAAAATTGAAACTTTTTTTTGCAAAATCATCGGTTTGGATAATCATTACGCTGAAAGCAAAATTGAAAGAGGAAAAAAATGGATAGCCGACTTGCATGTAAATCCTCGGGAAGTCCTATTAATAGGAGATACGGTTCATGATTTCATCGTTTCCAAACATATCGGAAGTGATTGCCAGCTGATTGCCAACGGCCATAACAGTCGAAAAAAACTGGAAAAACTGGGTGCTTGTGTGGTCGGCTCAATGCAGGAAATGATAGGTTAATTAATATAATCTAAAGGTAAATGTTTAAAACAATTTATTGGTTAATTATATGAGGAGGTAAACAAATGGACAATAGGATTAAAAAACTTGCTGAGGTTCTTCTAGAGTATTCACTGAATATAAAAAAAGGAGAAAAATTAGCTATACTGGGAGATGTTGCCACTTTGCCTTTGATAAAAGAATGTTACCGATTGGCTGTTATACAGGGAGCACTCCCCCAGGCCACGATTTCCTGTGATGAGTTGAAGGAAATATTATTAAAAAGGGGTAGCGAAGAACAGATAAAATATGTACCCGATAACGTGAAAAAACTATTCCAATCGGCGGATGTGATTTTATCTTTTTTTGGTGGAGCAAATACCAGAATGCTGGCAAATGTGAATCCTGAAAAATTAAAATTATCTGCTCAGGGTTTTAGTGAAATCAGGCAATTATTTTTTGAAAGAGTTGCGAAAAAAGAATTAAGATGGTGTGCTACCATGTTTCCCAATCAAGCGAGTGCACAGGAAGCGAACATGTCACTTGCCGAGTATGAAGATTTTGTGTATGGAGCAGGATATATTGATAAGGAAGACCCGGTTATTGAGTGGGAAAAAATTGAAATGAAACAGGAGCAGATTTGTAAAATCCTGAATACCAAGAAAAACCTTAGAATCTTTTCCAAAGATACTGACCTGAACATGTTGATTGAAGGCAGAAAATGGGTAAACTGTTGCGGAAAAGCTAATTTTCCCGATGGCGAGGTTTTTACCGGACCAGTAGAAGACAGCATGGAAGGCCATGTCCGGTTCAGTTTTCCCGGAATCTACGAGGGAAGAGAAATCGAAGACATCCGTTTGACCTTTAAAAAAGGAAAAGTGGTAAAAGCTTCTGCTGTAAAAGGAGAAGAATTATTAAAACAGCTTCTTGAAACAGATGAAGGCGCCAGATTTGTTGGTGAAATTGCCGTGGGAACTAATTATAGTATTCAAAGATTTACCCGACATATGTTGTTTGATGAAAAAATTGGAGGAACCGTACATCTTGCGCTTGGCAGGTCTATTCCTGAGTCATTAGGGAAAAATCAATCTGCTATTCATTGGGATATGCTTTGTGATATGAAAAAGGGCGGAGAAATTTATGCAGATGATGAGTTGGTCTATAAAGATGGAAAATTCTTAATCTAACGGACCTGAGTAATTTATAGGATAGATACTAATATCACAACGATCTAAACTGATCGATATGTATTTTGACATGTATATCGAAAGAGTATTTTAAAGATGTTTTAGATATCTTAACTATTCCAACCGGTTTTATGGTTTACAAACGATTGGGGAAGCATCAGGATCAAAGGGGTTAGTCCGGATTGCCAGAGAGAATAGATAAGGGTAATTTCTTTTCAAATGCTGCATATAATCCAACCATTCATGGACCAGTAAGGTATAGACCCTTTCAATATCTTTGGTTAAATGAGCCAAATCCTCTTCCGGTAATTGGTTGATTCTCTGACGATGTTCCAATTCTTCGGCCAGGTGAAATACTGCCATTAGTAATTCTGCAAAAGAATCATGTTCTAATATTCGTGAATTCTCTAACAAGCGAAGTAGAAAATCTTTTTTTTCAATAAAAAATTTGCGTAATTGAGGCAATTTTGATTTTTCTATATTAATTTTATAATGGTATTTTTTTAATTTTTTTCTAATCGAACTAAAATTTTGGATGGAACAGTCGCTCTCCAGGATAAGCTGTTCCCTCACTTTATCCAGTGTATTATCAAAACCGGATAAGTAGGTAATTAATTCAGTCCCTAATTCACTAAAAAAAGCGCCGATAATCATATTTAATTTTTTATTTCTTTGTTTTTTTTCTCTAATATTTAGTAAAATTTCCACCGAATTGGCAATGACTCCGAGAAAGGTACCTACTCCCAGGACAATGATTAGAACTGCCAGCATTTTTCCACTTTCAGTGATGGGATGGACATCTCCATATCCTACAGTGGAAATGGTGGCAATGGTAAAATAAAATGCATCGATAAGAGATATTTTTTCTATTGCCGAAAAACTAACCGTTCCGATGACTAAAACCAATGCAAAGATAATTAAAAATACATTTAATTTATATTTTAAGTTTTTCATATTTAAGTTCACTTTCATTGTTAGATTAATTTAATTATTATACTATAAAATGTAAAGAATTCATAAAGAATGTTAATAACAACCATAATCAACTTAAGAGAAAAGAGATTAAAATAAAGAACAGACATAGCTCACCATCACCAGAAAAATCTTACCTGAAAACTTTTTATCGAATCAATAATACGTATTTTATATTACTGTATTTGTGATTCTAAAACAGTTGATATTTGTTATCCTAAATATTTTTACAAGGGGGATTTTGGTATCTAAAATAACTGAATATGTTCATAAGAGAAGGAATTTCAACCGGTTTTGTAGAAAGATTACTTATACTGTGAAAGTACAATATGTTAATCTTGGCGGTAAATTTCTCAAAAAGGAGGATTTAAAAATGTCGGTAATTTCAGAAAGTGCCAGCATTCAAGATTTTAAGCCAGGACATTTTATTTTGGGAATCATATTGTCTGCAATAAGCGGTATTTTTTTGCTGCTTTCCTTTCCGCCCTATGGTATCTGGCCGTTGATTTGGTTTGCATTTATTCCTTATGTCTTTGCTCAACATCGATTGTTTCCCCGTAAATGGGAGAGTCTGGGACCTGCTATAGCATTACTATTCTGGTTGGGACCATACCTGGCAAGGATTTTTGGTGATGAAGGGGGTTTTTTCTTTAAATATCTGGGTGTATGGATTGCTGTCATCTCTTTTTTTGTTCGTAAAGAACGTAAATTTCATGAATTTACCCGGTATCGCTGGTTTGTTTTACAGGGAATTATCAGTTGGGTAGGATTCGAGATGATTCGTACTTTTATTCCTCTCCTGGCAACGAATGCCTTTGTTGGTTATACCCAGGCAAAACAAGCCTGGCTTATTCAGCCGGTATCCATTTTCAGCATTTATGGTTTAAATTTGGTGATATTGCTTTTTAATTTTACAATAGCTTATTGGGGGATTGCCTGGTTTGACCGTAAATGGCCGTTGAAGGATACAATTTTAATCAATAACTGTTCGGCCAAAAGATGGCTGGTAATCACCGGAGGCATTGTGTTGTTTTGGATTGGTTTGAGCTTTTTTATTTTATTTTCTGCTTCGAACGATGTACCCACATTTCGTGCAGCTGTATTGCAGCCGAATTTTCCCCGGGCAGCGCATGTTGATCCGGATACACCTGCTGAGGAACGTTTTCAGGTACTCACTGAACAAATCCG
>CBFCZX010000144.1:0-3885 GCA_965602765.1 uncultured Atribacterota bacterium
AAAAATATTATTGACTGGACTTGACAGCTGTGTTATAATGCTAAAAATTAAAATAACGATTAAAAGCAATTTGTGTGAGAAGTAGCAAAAATCAAATTCTACAGAGAGTCGTGGTAGCTGAAAAGCGACATAAAGAATTATAGATTTGCAAAATGGACACACAAGCTTCAAGCTGAAAGGATTTAATCATCCGAGTATGCATTGACGGTCTTTTCCACCGTGAACAGGAAAAGTATATCGGTATATTTCTATTTACCCGTATGCTAACAAGTAGGTTTTTAGTAAAACCTATTAGAGTGGCACCACGGAAGCAACCTTTCGTCTCTTGGAGATGAAAGGTTTTTTGTTTTTTATAGATAATATGATATATCCATATACTTGATAAAGTGGAGTCAGGTTATTGAAACCTTTAAAATTTAACAACCGGACTCAACCAGGGTGGCACCGCGGAAACTTAGCTCTCCGTCCCTTTTCTTAAGATGATTAGGGATGGAGAGCTTTTTTATTGTTATCTAAACTATTCGCATATTAGAGTCATGGAAAAATGAGGGAGGAAAATAAAATATATTATCCGGGGAAAGAAGATTTTTTGAAATTGAGTAAAAGCAAAAACATTCTCACTGTTTATCGTAAAATTCTTGCTGATACGGAAACGCCTATTAGTGCATTTCAGAAATTGGGGAGGAATGGCTTAAGTTATCTATTGGAAAGCGCAGATGGTAATGACAAACTAGCCCGATATTCTTTTATCGGGATTGATCCATTTCTGGTATTCCAAAGCAAGGATACAAATATTGAGGTAAAAATCAATGAAAAAAAAGAATTATATACAGAAAACCCTTTATTATATTTACGCCGATTATTCGCCGAATTTAAAACTTTTCCAATTAAAGGATTACCCCGTTTTTTTGGAGGAGGAGTCGGGTATTTTGGCTATGACTTGGTTCGTTTCATGGAGGATTTACCCGAAAGCGCAATAGATGATCTTGACATACCTGATTGCATTTTGATATTTGCCGGGACAGTTTTGGCATTTGACCACCTGACTCACCAAATGTGGATAATTGCAAATGTTCCTTTAAGGGAAAAGGGATTATTTAAGGAAATCGCTTACGATAAGGCAGTTAGCCAGATTGAAAAAGTAATATCTAAGTTGAAAAATACCGACATTTCATCTTTAGATGAACAAAAAGAGATAGAAGGAAAAAAGGAGAAATTTAACCAAGTACAAAGCAATATTTCCCGGAAAGAGTTTATTGATAAAGTGAAAAAAGCGAAAGAATATATTTTAGCAGGTGATATTTTTCAAGTAGTATTTTCTCAGAGATTAAATAGAAAGACAAAAGAAAATCCTTTTAAAATATATCGTTCCTTACGAAGTTTAAATCCTTCACCTTACATGTATTACTTGAACTATGGAGAGGTACAGGTCGTTGGAGCCTCTCCCGAGCCTTTGGTTAGACTGACCGGAAAATTAGTAGAGAGCAAACCTATTGCCGGAACAAGACATCGGGGTAGGACTGAGGTTGAAGATATAAAATTAGAAAAAGATATGTTGAGTGATGAGAAAGAAAAGGCAGAACATACTATGTTGGTAGATTTAGCTCGAAATGATTTAGGTAGAATTTGTTGTCCGGGGACAGTAAAAGTAAGTCGTTTTATGAAAGTGGAAAAATTCTCTCATGTCATGCATTTGGTTTCAGAGGTTGAGGGAAAAATTCAAACAGGCAAAAATGCCTTTGATGTTTTGGAGGCTTGTTTTCCGGCAGGAACGGTTTCCGGTGCCCCTAAAGTACGCGCAATGGAGATTATCGATGAAATAGAGACTAGTCGTAGAGGTCCTTATGCAGGTGCTATCGGGTATATTGGTTTTGATGGCAATATGGATACCTGTATTACCATTCGCACGATAATTTTTAAAGGAGACATTGCTTTTATACAAGCAGGAGCCGGAATAGTCGATGATTCGATACCGAAAATGGAATATAAAGAGACCTTAAACAAATCTAAAGCAATGTTTAAGGCGATAGATTTAGCAGAAAGTTTTTAATATTTAAATAAGTGCTTGATATAAATATGTATCAATAAAGTAGGTGTATGAAAGTGATATTAGTGATTGATAATTACGACTCTTTTACTTTTAACCTAGTTCAGTATTTTGGTGAATTAGGTTTAGAAGTACAGGTTTATCGAAACGATAGAATAAGTATAAAAGAAATTATAAAAAAAGATTTAACGGCAATTGTTATTTCTCCGGGTCCTTGCACTCCCAGGGAAGCGGGTATTTCAGTAGAAGTGGTACAAAAATTAGGCGATAAAATTCCAATTTTAGGTGTTTGTTTAGGTCATCAATCTATTGGAGTGGCATATGGAGGAAAAGTGAAAAGAGCAAAGAAACTAATGCACGGCAAATCATCTTATATTTATCATCAACAAAAAGGAATTTATTATGGTTTAGATAATCCTTTCCTGGCTGGAAGATATCATTCTTTAATTTTAGATTCATATTCTTTACCTTCCTGTCTGGAAGTGATTGCTACTACCGATGATAACGTCATTATGGGAATTAGACATAGGGAATATCCTGTTTTAGGAGTACAGTTTCATCCTGAATCCGTCTTAACCTCTTCAGGAAAGGATATTTTGAAAAATTTTGCTTCTTTTGCTCAAAAATTAAAAAAAAGAGCTTAGTGAATAGGAAATAGATGTCAAGAGAGAAAAATCCATTAATATCGTTAAATGTTAAAAAAGTTATTTAATTGACAACTTTTAGAGATGAGGAAAAAAATGATAAAAAATATATTAAAAAAATTGATATCCGGTGAAAATTTAGACGAAGGAGAAGCCAGGCAATTTATGAACAGTATTATGAAGGGGGAATTGACTTCTGCCCAGATTGCGAGTTTTTTGACTGCCCTACGTATAAAAGGAGAGACCATGGAGGAAATCGCCGGATGCGCACGAGCCATGAAAGATAATGCTGCAAAATTAAAAAAAACATATCCTTTATCTATTGATACCTGCGGTACCGGCGGAGATTATAAAGGTACTTTTAATATTTCAACGGCTGTTGCTTTAGTTGTGGCGGGAACCGGTATTAAAGTAGCCAAACATGGGAATAGGGGAGTATCCAGTAAAAGTGGAAGCGCGGATGTATTAGAAGCATTGGGAGTAAATATAAATTTAATGCCAATTCAGGTTGAGGATTGCTTGGAGAAAGTAGGAATTGCTTTTTTCTTTGCTCCTGTTTTCCATCCGGCTATGAAATTTGCCATAGGTCCACGGCGGGAAATAGGATTTCGCACAATCTTTAATATACTTGGACCCTTGACTAATCCGGCAGGCTCAAAATATCAAATTTTAGGTGTCTATGATGCCAATCTCACTGAATTGATTGCGAGTGTGTTGTGTAAACTTGGTGTGGAAGATGCAATGGTGGTATGCGGGGAAACCGGAATTGATGAAATAACTTTGACCGGTACAACAAAAATTAGTCGGGTGAAAGAAGGAAAAATTGAAACTTTTTATCTTAAACCGGAATCTTTAAGAATGCCACGCTGTGAATTGAAAGATATTCAAGGAGGGAATGCGAAAATCAATTCAGAAATCATTCTGGACGTTCTAAACGGCAAGGGAAAAAAGCCTCAACGGAATATAGTTTTAGCTAATGCTGCCGCCGCGTTATTAGTAAAAGGAGTAGTCATAGATTTAATAGATGGCATAAAGAAAGCAGCAGACTCTATTGATTCAGGAGCTGCTTTCAAAAAATTACAGGAATTAAAAAATTACACATTAAAAGTTGGTGTAATTTCATGAACATTCTCAAGAATATCGTCATTCAGAAACGAGAAGAAATAAAACAAGATAAAAAAGAATTTCCTCTTC
>CBFCZX010000145.1:0-3856 GCA_965602765.1 uncultured Atribacterota bacterium
TTTCTGCTAAAGGACGCCTGGATATAGCTCAAAACTTATCAGATCTGGAATTCCAAGCCAGCGAATTTGATTTGCAAAGCATGGCTCAACTTATTGAATTCAAGGAAAAGATAAAGGGGAAACTTGATATTACCGGAACATTTCAGGGTTCGCTTAATCAACCGAGCATTTCCACATCGGTACAGATAGAAAACGGTTATTTCCGAGATTTTGAATTTGAGAATCTACAGAGCAAAGTTAACTGGAAAGATAACCAATTTGAAATAAAAGAATTAATCATTACTTATCAAAAGGATTTTAAAATCTTAGCTCAGGGCAAGATACCCTTTCCATTTATTGTCTCTGAAAAAAGAGAAAATCAAGAACAAGACTTTAATCAATTGCCCTTGAATTTTAAAGTCAGTTTGGAGAATACCGATTTAAGTTTTATCCAGATATTCTGGGATAAAGAATTCAAGCAAGTTCAGGGCATCACCAATCTTATCCTGAACCTATCCGGGACTATCGGTCAACCTATCCTCAATGGAAATCTCACCATTAATCAGGGAAACCTGGAGTTGACTTCTACTCCGATTAGATTGGATAACATTGATGCCAAAATCGATATCGTAAACAACCTGGTAAAAATTCCCCAAATGACACTGTTACTTGACACAAATCTCATTTATATTTCCGGAAATTTCAAATTGGTTAATTTTCAACCGGATGATCTTAGAATTAAAATATGGAATGAAGGAGGGAAACTCATCTATCAGGATATACTGACAGCTCAAACAAGTTTCCAGGCGGAAATCGATGGTTCTATTGATTCTCCTGAAATAAAAGGTGAATTTGTTTTTTCTAAAGGAACATTAAATGGGATTCCAAGCTTTCAATTTAATCCCGAGAAAAATGATTCTCTCATGTTTTCAAAGGTTAATCTAGACCTTTTTGTAAAAATATTAGATGATTTTCAGTTTAAAGCGCCGAACATTGATTTAATACTAGGTGGAGAAGTAAATATCAAAGGGGAATTGTCTCAGCCCATTTTTACCGGACAACTATCCGTCGGAAAAGGTTATTTTGTTTTTCTTGAACAGAAATTCCAATTTACTCAAGGTAAATTGTTAATAAATGAATTTACTGGCCCAGATGTGTTATTGGATATTAAAGCCAATGCTAAAGTGGGTCAAGTTACTGTTTTTTTAACTATTTCCGGAAATCTATCTTCTCCTCAAGTATCACTTTCCTCCAAGCCTGCTTTATCGGAGCCAGAAATACTTTCTTTATTGACTTTGAATAAAAATATTCTCAATCTATCAGAGGGAGAGGTAGGAGAATTATTCAAAGAAGATATTATTAATCTGATTTTTCAAGGTTTAAGTATTGGTTTTCTAAAAAAAGCTGAAGATCAAATAGCAGGATATCTTGGATTAGACATTTTTCGAATAGAGACCCTCTATAACAAAAACCTTGAATCGAGCTCCCTTTATGACCTAAATTTTAAGACAATGGGAGTAGAAATCGGCAAAGCTATTAATGAAGACCTTTTTCTTACCTATTCCACTTCACTTGATGCGATTAGCACAAAGAGTCTTGGCATTGACTACCAGTTTAAACCGGATCTATCTTTAAAAGCTGAATTCAATACTTACGAATTGGAAAAAAACAGTACGGAAATTAAATTTGGATTACAATTTGATTTTTAAATAAAAATGTCGTATTTGTTATTGACAAATGATTCATTAAATTGTATATAGAATTATGTAATATCTATATACTAATCATCCTCAATTTCCATCACCTAAAAATAACGTAAGATGCTCTTTATCTATTTATTACACAAATTTTTAAAATCTTATCAATAAAGGAGAAATAAATGGAAGGCTGGATTCTTAGCAAAATAAAAGAAGAAGAAATAAAAGATGCTTCCTATGAATTATTACGTTTTTTGGAAGTAGCCAAAAAGAGAGATATCAAATTACATATTTTTAAACCGGACCAATTTGATTTAATAGTAACCCGGGAAGATAAAAAAAGTATTATCCTTGATAATGAATCAATCCAATTACCTCAATTTCTATTACCGAGACAGGGAGCTGAGACACCCTATTTTTCATTAGCTATCATTCGTCACTTAGAACGATTGGGGGTGCCCACTTTTAATTCTTCCGCCTGTATTGAAACAGTCAAAGATAAATTATATACACAGCAAATATTAGCTGCCAGTAATTTGCCTGTCCCTAAAACCATGTTTGCACGTTCTCCGTTAAATATCGACCTCATTGAGAAGATGATTGGTTTTCCGACAGTGGTAAAAACAATTTCCGGTGCCCAGGGCAGCGGTGTATTTTTATGTGAAAACAAGGGACACCTGGAGGATTTAATGCAGCTGATTAACACAGCAAAAACAACTACAAATTTCATCATACAAGAATTTATCCATAACAGCCGAGGTAGAGATTTACGGGTTTTTGTTGTCGGTGGAAGGATTATTGCCTGCATGGAAAGAGTTTCAAAAGATGGAAGTTTTAAGGCTAATTTCTCACGTGGCGGAGAAGTAAAAGAATATCCGGTGAATGAAGAAATCGAATGGCTGGCAACGGAAAGTTCCCGAATCTTAGGATTGGACATTACCGGAGTTGACTTGTTGTTCGATGGTGAACATTTTAAAGTATGTGAGGCCAATTCTTCGCCGGGATTTAAAGGATTGGAAAAATGTTGTCCTGTTAGCATTCCGGATATTATATTTGATTTTATTCAAGTGCGACTTGGGTTGTTTTCATGATTGAAAATAATCATTTTTAAAATCTTGAATTCATTTATTTTTAAAATTCAATGGGGTCAATTGCCAAGATGATTTTGACCCCATATCTTTTTATAAATTAATGATTCAATTCCTGCACTATTGTAAGAAACTACAAAATGGGTTTACAGATAATCTCATTAATTTTTAATGACCTTATGTTATTAGAGGACGCTGCAGTAGCAACAACTGCAAAATCTGCCCCACTTCCAGTCCCGGCAACCACAAGTACTTTTTCACCCGGTTTTATGCAACCAGCATCACAAGCCATCATAGCGATCTCAACACACACTTTCATTCCCTGTCCTAAAACTCGAAGAATATTGGCCAAAGCTGTTGAAGTATTTGTACCGTATAAATTGTCAGTATGAAATAACATGGTACCAAATTGGACGGTATGTTTCTTACCACGTAATTCTTCCACTAATTCTTTCGGAAACGGATTATCCCCTTCTTTTTTAAAATTGTATTGCCAGGGAACAACAACTAAATGAAGATTTTTTCCCTCAACAGCTTCTAGAAATGATTTTGCAGTATATCCTTTAGTTGATGCCAACACGATTTTATTGATATTTCTTAATTTTGCTTTTTCTAAAACGAGTTTTATCACTTCTGCTGTATTTTCTTTACCTGTTCTTTCAAAAAATATAATTTTTTCTTCCACTTTCTAATGACCTCCTGTCATAATGGTAATGTAATATTTATCAATTATACGATATTAATCTCAAATATTCCTCTTTTTTTAAATGGATTTATAATGTTAGACTCTAAATGCATCTCCACCAGCTCTTCAGTACAATTTATGATTCCTGTTTATGGTTATAAATGTCCGGAAAAATCCTATTTACTGTCCCCCTCCCTACCGCATTTACTAGAAAATAGTTAAGTTCTTGCACTTTCACTCTGATTATTTTTTTAATATCTGTATTGCAAACACTGCTCGATTTTTTAAATCATTTTTATATATTTTTCCATTAATAGCTTTAATATTGCCAGGATTTTCGCAGATTCTAATCTCCCTCCCGTACCATTACTTTAAAATAATCTAAAATGAAAGTATAATTAAAAAAT
>CBFCZX010000146.1:0-3843 GCA_965602765.1 uncultured Atribacterota bacterium
AAGTAGTAATATAGTACTAATTCTAGTACTGAATAATAGTTTATGTATTTTTACTTTTTTCTTTGATTAAATTCAGAGATTCATCAGCCCATTCTAACTCAGCAGTATTTCTTCTATACCCCCTTCTAATTATTAGATCCCAATAAAAAGTCTCATCTTTATATTTTTCGTCTTGGCTATAATCTTTAATCAATTGTTGAACTTCATCTAAGTATTTTATTTGTTCTTCTTTTTCCTTTTTAAATCTCTTAATTTCAAAAGATAACTCATCCAATTTAATTCTTGAGGCAAAAAATATCCGCATTACAAATCTAGATCTGCAAGGCTCACTAAGTATATTAGGAAATTTATTCAACCATTTTAAAAAGGTTTTTCTTCCTTCTTCGGTCAGTTGATATACTTTACGATCAGGCCTTTTATCCTGCGGTTCAATTTTAGATTTAACCAATCCTTTTTCTTCTAAATTATTTAACTCACGGTAGATTTGACTCATTTGTGCTGACCAAAAAAAGTCTATTGTATCATCAAAAGTTTTTTTCAAATCATATCCGGTCATTGACCGGTAATCCAGTAAACCTAATAGTGCATTTGCTAAAGACAATGTGAACCACCTCCATTTAATTTATTTTATAATTACTTTATAACTATTATATTCTACATGTTTAATAAGGTCAAATTAATTACTATATCCCTTTTCTTAATAACGTTGTTACCCAGTTGGAAAAAATCATCCATTTTACAGGTATAATTACTCTATTTTTTGGTCAATGAACCGGAATATTCAAAAGCATTCTGCTTCATCTTGATCCATTTTGCCTCCAGAATGCCTATAATATTTCCGCAGGAACAACGAATTTCACCATCCTTATGAAGACTGTAGTCTTTTTTTATTCTTTGTTTCCAGCAATGCCAGATTCGTCCTTTGCCGATCTTTTCGTATTTAAAAATCTTTTGTTTACATCGGGCACATTTAATAATGATCATTGAGCTGTCTCTGATTTTTCGGCATGCCTTTTTTCCTGATACTTGACAGCTTTAATATCCAAAACCGGGCTTCCTTCAAATGCATCCAATCCTTTGACATGGATATTTGCATCGTTGACCTTTATTAATTCAACTTGACTCACTGCAATTCTTGAAGTACGATGTGGAGTACGTGATGCAAATACGCCCACCTCTTTTCCATTCCCCTCCTTTCCTCTTTTAAATTTTGTCCGGATTTGATGTGTTTGGTGTAAATAATAAATAATACTTAACCATTTCTCCTCTTCCAGTTTATGCGTAAACCTGCGTTGATAAGGAAAAAGTTCAATTCGAGAGATTCCATTGGAATTTATGCAATGGACTATTCCAATGGGATAAATCGCCAATGGCTCTGTATTACCAAAAAGGCATTGATAGCAAACAGGCAGGCTATCGACCAGAAAATAATCTTTGCCGATTATTTTTCTCTTGCATTCCGAACAATCTAACTTTTTGTCCAAAGTATCTCCTCTCTTTCAATTCCTTAAAAATACATCTTACTTTAATTTTTTATGTATCGATTTTTATTTCTTATCAGAAGGTTAAAAAATCAAATGGTTTAAATTTCGCATGATATATTATTCGACAATGCACACTGTTATTTTAGAAAATTTTTTATACTACCCTAATTTTTCCTCTCATGAAATCAGAATTTTTCTACTTTTTGCTAACAATAATGATACTTCCTTAATAACAAAAATGCATCCAAAGTAAAAATTGGTCTCCACCAGGGTAATTGAGGGTAGGGATTTACAATTCCACCATCTTCTTTAATATCATTGATGACATTTTCAGCTGCTTCGTCGACTAGCTTCTTGGGAAGTAGGGGAATGGCATGATACCAATACCTGCTGAATAAGGGATGATGTTCTTTTTTATTGATCATTAATCCGGGAAGTAAAGGAATAAAATGATTTAAAATTTTTTCCCTCTCTTTATAATCCTGGTGATACAGGGCATACACAAAAAGAGGATAGTCATATATCTCAATTTTTTGCGGAAGTTCTTTTTTTTGAATATGGCGAGCAATTTTTTGTTCGTCTTCCGGATTAACCACATGAAACTTTGATAAAAAACCAGATACAGCTAATATGCGTTCATTGTCCGCATTTTCCCACCAGGGTTGATGGGGATAATCCATTAAATCTTCCGGGGGATAAGGCAGTATGCCGATATCATTAATATGCTGGTAAACCCAACCGGCTATTTCTTGAACCAGGTTATTTATTGGCAAATCCACCATATCCAGAAGACACAAAGCCGTCTCAGCGCCAACACCGGTACTGCTTGGAGTTAAAAGATCCGGCTCAAGGCCATGACCAAAACCTTTATCAGTATTTTGGTATGCTTTTAATGCTGGAAGAAAGGAAATTTTAGGCTTATTTTCAAATATCACGGAATATACTTTTCTTTCAAGTAATCTTCCTGTTTGAAATAAAAAATCTTTAAACGCCTTTTTATTTTTTAAATCAATCTTCATTTGAAAATTATTGCCTTTTCTATAAATTTGTGCAAAGGTTCTAGATTTTCGATATATATTTTGAGTAGACTAAATAATATTATATCTTTTATATTATATACACTTTTCTAATAAAATGAAAATTTTTTTATAATCCCTCGGAAAAAGCATTGATTCTTTTTGCACTAATAAATTTTCGACGGGTGCCGAACTTGGATGCTACCGGTTCTTCAGCTAGTTTTTTTAATTTTTCCCGGCCTTCTACCGTTATTTTTAGATTACCCTGTGATGTGATTATCAAATGCTCTTTTTCTAATTTTTTATAAATCTTTTCATAATCCTCATCTTTCAAGCCGATAGGAAATCTCGTGCCCAGTGCCTTTTTAATCCTTTGCAAATTCTCCTGTTGATTCATCTCCTCTATGCTTAAAAACCAGAGGCTTACAAAGGCGCCTCTTTCAGGTAGAACCTGAAGATGTGATCGTAAAAATTTTGAAAATTTTTCCAATTTTGGACCTCTACCCCGCATGACTTCTTTCGATTCCGAAATCAATTCATAACCACCTATGCAAATAAACACGGAAACCACTGCTCCAGCTATTGCATCCAGAATTGGTAATCCCACGACTGCCCCCAGAAGACCGATTAATACAGCTACCGATGACCAGATGTCTGTCTTTGTATGGTAGGCATCGGCAACCAGCGATATGCTTCTGGTTCTACCCCCCACGTAAAACTTGTAAATTGAAAAAAAAGAATTAATAATAATATTAATCACTATCGTTATAAGAGCAACCATCTGAAATTGAATTTCTCCGGGTGAAGAAATTTTAGTAATTGATTCAAAGGCAATAAATACCCCGACTGCACATAGAATAATACCACCAGTTAGTGCTGCCTGTGCTTCTTTGTCTAACTTGATGCCAATCCAGGTAATTGCTGAGGAAAGGATATCCACAGCTGTATGAATGGCATCTGCAATCAAGCCGATACTCCCCGAAAGAAAACCAACGATAAATTCCAATGCAGATAATCCAAAATTTCCCCATAATGAGTAAGCTGCACATGCCTCTTTTGATATTCTCTTTGCTTGAGATTTTTTAATTTTCTTTTCCCGGTCTTCCAAAACCTGCATGCCCTGTTCTATTAATTGATACTCATCCGCACTTTTTTTAATATTGCCTTCTTTTAATAACCGATTAAGGTTTTCATCCACAAGTTCTTTATTTGGTCGCCAATATCCGATAAAGACATTTTGAAGTTTTTTCACCATCTCTTGTTTTGTTCTATTTTTTATTCTTAATAATCGTAAGATTATCCACCCAAGATTCTTTTTTATTTGAGCATCCTTAAACTGTATT
>CBFCZX010000147.1:0-3828 GCA_965602765.1 uncultured Atribacterota bacterium
GATTTAACACGTTTTCCTATTCCAAAAGGTTATGCGGAAATTGTTATGTTTATCAGCGATCAGAAAAAAGATTTTTGTTTTTCCTCAGTTTCTGTCCCCGAAAAAGGATATTGTTACTTTCAGCTAAAAGATCCGAAAATTCTTACATCAACCATGTTTTGGATATCAAATGGTGGTCAAATTAATTTTCCGACAGAGGAAAAAATAGATTCTGTATTGGCAATAGAAGAAATGACCGGTTATTTTCATTATGGAAGGAAAAAAAGTGTAGAAAAGAATTCACTTAATGAGCGAGGTTTTTCGACTTATCTTGAAATCAAGAATTGCATGGAGGTTAATTTAATAAACGGGATTATACCGATAGATAAGGATTTTACAGGAGTTAAAGATATTGTAAAGAAGAATTCTTCTTGTATTACGATTATCGGCAAGGGAGGGGAGCATATAGATGTTCCTTGTCATGTTGATTTTTTAAAACAAGTTTAGAAAATAGAAATCGTTTTCAGGAAGAGTAATAAAACAGTAAACACATTTACTCTGTGTGAGGAGGTGAAAAAACGCTAATAGAGGGAAAAATTAAGAATACTAAAAAATGATAAATTTATTAGAAAACAAAAAAAGGAGAAAAAAATATGAAAAAATTTACTAGCTTACTTACTTTAATTATTGTCTTGTCAATCGTTTTATCTTTAACGATTGGTGTATTTGCAAAAACAACGGTTGGCGTAAGCCTTTTAACCAGAGAACATGTTTATTATAATTTTCTTGAGAATTATCTAAAAGAAGAAGCAAAAAACCTTGACGTGGACATCATTATTATGGATGGAAAATTTGATAGCAATATCCAGATGAACCAAGTCCAGGATTTTATTACTTCCGGCGTAGATGCGATTTTACTTTCTCCCGCTTCAATTTCTGGCGCAGAGGGATCTTACAAATTAGCAAAAGAAGCTGGAATACCTATATTTACTTTTGATAGTTCTGCCCCTGGGGATTTTATCGCACATGTAGGAACAGATAATTTTAAAGGCGGAGAAATAGCGGGGAAATATATGGCAGAAAATGTGTTAAAAAACCAAACAGGAAAAGTAGTTATAGTAACTTATTCTGAGGTTGAACCTTGTGTATTCAGAGAAGAAGGTTTTTGTAAAGCAGTAAGTGCCTATCCAAACATTGAAGTCGTTGACATTCAAAATTGTTCAGGGAGTATGGAAAAAGCCGCTAATGTCACCCAGGATATGCTGTTAAAATATGATGATATTGATGCTTTATTCGGTGTAGGTGATCCATTTGCCATGGGAGCATATCAAGTCATAAGAGCTGAAGGAAGAGATATTCCTATTGTTGCCTTTGACGGGAATCCGGAAGGTTTAGCTGAAATTATAAAAGGTGGAATCTGGAAAGCCGATGTTGCTCAGAATCCTAAAAAAGTTGCAAGTACAGTTTTGAATTATGCAGTTGATTATATAAACGGCAAAGAAGTTCCTCATATAACATTGGTGGAGCCTTTTGTTATAGATATAAATAATGTTGAACAATACATGAAATAAAATAACTTGAATAAAATAAATAAAAATTGATTAAGAGAAGGAATGTATAAATTTTTCCTTCTCTTAATCAGTAAAAATGACAGTATGACTGATTTTAATAATAAGGAGAATCCTAATTCATATTAGACACGGATATGATTCAAAATACTTTAATCGAAATTAGAAATATTTCAAAATCTTTTCCGGGAGTAAAAGCATTAGATGATGTCTCTTTGGATATATGCTCAGGGGAAGTTCATGTCATCATCGGTGAAAATGGTGCTGGAAAATCAACTTTAATAAAGATAATTTCAGGGGTTTATCAAAATGACAGTGGTGAATTACGGCTAAAAGGAAAATTAGTACATTTTACAAATCCGAAACAGGCGATTAAAGCAGGAATCAGTGTGATTCACCAAGAGCTTAGCCTGGTTCCCGATTTAACCGTTGCGGACAATATATTTTTGGGACGTGAGTTGATAAAAGGAAAATTCCTTGAAAAAAGAGAGATGAACCAAAGAACCCAGGAAATTCTCACTTCCCTGGAATTAGATATAAATCCTGAAGAAAAAATCAGAAACTTAAGTACAGCGAAGAAGCAAATGGTAGAAATTGCGCGAAGCGTCTCCTGGAATTCTTCTTTGGTCATCATGGATGAACCTACCTCTTCCTTAGCCAAACATGAGGTAGATTCCTTATTTAGGATAATAAGAAAGCTTAAAAGTGAAAATGTTGGCATTATTTATATTTCGCACCGCTTGCAGGAAATTCCGGAAATCGGAGATAAGGTCACTGTTTTAAGAGACGGAGTTTTAATCAAAACTTTGCCTGTCAATGAAACAAATGAGGGCAAATTGGTTTCGCTAATGGTGGGTCGCCAAATCAATAATTATTACCATCGGGAGAATAAAAAGACCGGTAAGATAATATTAAAAGTAGAAAGCATAACCAGAAAATCCCATTTCAAGGATATTTCTTTTGATTTAAAAGAAGGAGAGATCTTAGGTATCGCCGGCTTAATCGGTGCCGGAAGGACCGAATTACTTAGAAGCATCTTTGGTGCGGATAAGATAGAAAGCGGGAGTATTTTTTTAAATGGTAAATTAACTGATTTTAATCATCCATCCCAAGCCATACATAACAAAATTGGCTTAGTCCCTGAAGAGAGAAGAGATCAGGGACTATTGCTCGATAAATCCATGAGAGAAAACGTTTCCTTGCCAAGTTTAAATATTCACGCAAAAAAAGGATTTGTAGATAAGTTATGGGAAATAAAGGCAAGTGAAGAGTATAAAAAGAAGTTGCAAGTAAAGACCCCTTCAATAGAAGTGATTCTTAAATCCTTGAGCGGTGGAAACCAACAAAAAGTAATTATTGCCCGATGGTTAGCGGCTGATTCAAAGATATTATTACTTGATGAACCAACCAGGGGGATCGATGTCAATGCCAAGGCTGAAATTTATCACTTAATGAATGATTTTACAAAATCCGGCGGAAGCATTCTTATGGTTTCATCAGAGCTACTGGAAATTTTAGGCATTGCGGATAGGATTATTGTTATGCGTGAAGGGATGATTACAGGCATTCTGGATCATAAAGAGGCAAGCGAAGAAAAAATTATGACTTTGGCTGCATTAGATGAGTGATTAAAGAAGGAGTTTTAAATATATGAAGTTGAGAAAAAATAAACTGGGAGATTATGGTCTTTTATTAACTTTTATCGCAATATGTATTTTCGTTTCTATTATGACTCCAAAATTTTTACTTCCACAAAATATAAGAAACATAATGGTACAGGTTTCTATCAATGCTTTGATTGCTACAGGCATGAGCTTTGTTATATTGACCGGAGGAATAGATATAGGGGTAGGTTCGGTTGCTGCTTTATCGGGTATAGTTGTAACAGCTATCTGTAAAAACTTTCCCGAAGCATCTATTTTTTTATATATATGTATTGGGCTTTTAGTGAGCCTTATTGTCGGCACTGTTTGCGGAGGATTTAATGCGCTAATGATTACAAAATTTAACGTACATCCTTTTATTGCTACCTTAGGAATGTTAAGCATTGCCCGCGGTCTGGCATTCTTCTATACCGGTAGCAAACCTATTTTTGGGCTTCCAGATTCCTTTGGATGGGTAGGGCAGGGCTACATAGGGCCTGTTCCGGTTTTGATTATAATTATGATATTAGTTTTGGCAATTGCTCACATATTTTTAGATAAAACGATTTCCGGCCGATATGTGTATGCCGTTGGAAGCAATGAAGAAGTCGCCAAGCTAAACGGGGTGAATGTTCATC
>CBFCZX010000148.1:0-3824 GCA_965602765.1 uncultured Atribacterota bacterium
AGTATAATTATCAGGTATGGCAATAGGAATCCCAGGAATGCACCAGCAACCTTTTCTGATGAAGCTACATTTTCCGTTTCAATGGTAAAAGGATGTATAATTTCTTCACTTAGATTTAAGTCGTGTAATCTTTTGGAAACAATTTCTCTCGAATAGATTTCCAGTGCTGTTTGAACTCTTTTCTGGGCAACTCTTGACTTGATTTCGGTCGTATCATATTTTAAAATAAGTCGGCTAAAATCTCCTTCACGAATTTTATTATCAAATTGAGGAGGTATTTCAAGGATTGCATGAATTTCTCCATTTTTTAATTGTGTAAAAATGTTCTCTTCTGTAGTCACAGTGTTAATCATGTCCTGTTTTTCAATATATTCCGATAATGGCATCGCAAATTCCCCGCCAATTATTGCAACAATCGAAACGGTTTCTTCAGATTTTTTATTTCCCATTTGGCTGAAATAACCCATGCCGATAAATAAAAGAGGGTAAAAAATAAGAGGGACAACAATCATGGCAATTAATGTGCGTTTATCTCGAATGGCTCCGATTATTTCCTTACTAAATATAGCCTTTATATTTTTCCAGTTTATCATAGTTTATTTTCCCGTCCTATTAATTCAAAGAATATTTCTTCCAAATCTTCCGATGAAGAGCGTTTCTTTAGCTCTCCCAAAGTACCATTGGCAAGAAGTTTTCCATGATGAATAATGCCGATGACATCGCATAACTTTTCCGCTTCCTGCATAATGTGAGTTGAGTATATTATGCATTTTCCCTGTTTTTTGAATTCTTGTATATAGTCCGTTACCGTACGGGCAGTTATAATATCCAAACCTACAGTCGGTTCATCTAAAATCAATACAGAAGGATCGTGCAAAATACACCGGGCGATTGATAATTTTTGTTTCATACCTGTAGAAAGTTTATCCACCCTAACATCTTTAAAATTTTCCATATTTAAATTGTGAAAAATATCATCCATCTTTTTATCAATAGCTTTATTTTCCATTCCATTGATTTTACCAAAAAACTTTAATGTTTCTCTGGGTGTAAATCGGTCATATAGTCCCGTTTCACCCGATAAAAATCCAATCTGCTTCCTCACTTCATGTGGTTTTTTTATCACATCAAATCCGTTTATTTTTGCCTTTCCTTCAGTTGGACGCATCATGGTTGCCAAAATTCTTAAAGTGGTCGTCTTTCCAGCTCCATTAGGACCTAAAAGGCCGAATATCTTTCCCTTTTGGCAATTAAATTCCAGATGATTGACTGCAACAACCTTACCTCTTTTATTGTCGTGAAATATTTTTGTTAGTCCTTCTACTTGAATCACTTCTTATTTAAAACCTCTCTTTTAAAGAGCAAATCTTCTTAAACTTGGAATTTAATAAAAAAAGTGAAAACTATACACTTTGAGCTAGTCATAAGATAATAGTTTTAACTTAATCCTTCCACCATGAGGTTAAACCTCTGCCCTATTTATTTTTTTAAAATATTTAAGCCTGTCATTAGCAATTTGAAACTCATTAAATATACTTATTACAATAAAAACATCTCCAAAGCATTCATTATCTCTTCCTTTACTTCTTTTTTCTCTTCTATCTCCAGCGCCTTTTCCAAAGCATTTTTTGACCTTTTTCCTCCAAGTTTTCCTAAAGCCCAGGCAGTATGTCCCCTAACTATTGGATTATCATCTTCCTGCAAAACCCTTATTAAGTGCGGTACCGCTATTGGATTGCCAATATTTCCTAAAGCTAATGCTGCATTTCTTTTAATTGCTTCTCTGGACCTAATCCCTATTTGGTTACTGGCAAAATAAGATGCAAATTCCTCTTCCTTTATTTTCAGTAAAGGAATTAAAGGTATTTTTGAACCAATATAGCCATATTTTGGCTGATATTTTTTTGGTTTTTTATTTTTATTTTTCGGACAGACATCTTGACATCGGGTACAACCGTATAAATTATCGCCCCATACCTCCCGGAATGCCAAAGGCATATTCATTAACCTTTCAGAAATATATTGTAGACATTTTGTTCTATCAATTACATAGGGAGATACGATAGCCTTTGTGGGGCAGGCATCCATGCAAATCCTGCAATCACCACAATTTTTTTGCAGTGGATCATCTGTCTCTAATTCTAATTCGGTAATAATCTCTCCTAAAACCACCCAGGAGCCATATTCTTCTGTAATAATAACTCCATGTTTTCCATACCAGCCTACTCCGGCTCGTTGAGCAATGGGCTTTTCTACTAAAGATACATAACATGATTTATTTTTGGATTTGTATTTATAATCAGATTGTTGATTTATAAAATTAATGAGTTCTTTTAATTTTGTTTTTACTTCGTAGTAAAAATTTGCGATATTATATTTGGCGATTCGTCCACAAGGCTGTTCGTTTTTTTCAAAATCATTATCTTCCTCTATTAGATAATATTGTGCGACACTGATAATCGACTTTGCATTTTTTAATATATTTTTCGGATTGCATCTTTCGCTGATTTTATTTAAATATATTTTTCCTGCATTTAAAGAAGTGTCGTTTTCACGTAAATATTTGCTCTTGGGGATATATCCCTTCTCGATACTTCCTAATATCGATTTTTCTACCTGAGGAAAAGTGTCAGCACTCGTGACCCTAATAATATCCAGACCAATTTCTTTCCCCTTATTTTTAATCTGTTCAGTTAATGACATAAATTCACTCCATTAGTTGATATTTTTTAAAGTTATCAACAAAATACTTTTACTATAGCTATAATAAAAGTATGGACTTGGGATATGCTCATCCAATTTCAGGAAAAAATTACTTAATAGAAAATGATACTTGCAAGCAAATCATTATTTCGCGCATAATCTTTCTGCTCTTATACTAGAATTTTTAGTATAATGGTCTAAAATGTGGATTTGTCTCGCCTATGTCATTCCCTCTATTTCACATACTATTTCCATTTATTATCTGTCTTTTTATGTACTCTGTATTATTTTATTTAAAGCAATATATTTTACCTTTTTCTATAAGCCTGTATGATGAAAACAATACCGGCAGCTATCAAAAGTAACGGCCATAATCTTCCTATTGCTATCCATGGAAAAAAACTGTTTAATAAGAAGATAACGCCTATAACAATGATAATAATCCCGACCAATAATCTTTCATTTTTTCCGGAAATGTGTGAATGACCTTCTGATTCAAAATGTTCTTTCACTTCTTCGATAACCTCTTCCGCACCTTTTTTTACTTTGTCTTTGAATTGCTCCCTTTGATTGAAGGCATCATCGGAAACCTGTTCAGGATTTTTAGGTATTATTACCCAGGCAATCAAATAGGCAACAATTCCTGCTCCCCCCAATAATACAACAAGTACCGTTAACAGTCTTACCAAAGTAGAATCAACCTCAAAATACTCCGCTATTCCTCCGCAGACTCCTGCAATCATGTAATCTTTTCTTGACCTGTAAAGTTTTTTCTTCATAATTAAATTTACTCCTTTCATAATTTACAAATTGGCTGATTTATCAATTCACCAATTTAGGGTTAGTATGTTATAAAGTGTATCGCATTTTAATTATATACAATTACAACTCTTATCTTTATAATTTATAGCTTTTCTCCATTAGCTTTTTCTATTAAAGAAATAATAAATTCTATAAATATTTTAAGATTTTTTATAGATGTTGGATTTAAACAATCCAAAACGAATTTAAAAAATCAAAATTCTATGACAAATAAATCACAACACATTAATCTTTAATACTCTTGTTATCTTTTGTATCCTATCATCCTTAAAAAATCTTTTCTCTCTTTTATATTTTTA
>CBFCZX010000149.1:0-3822 GCA_965602765.1 uncultured Atribacterota bacterium
TTACATATAAGGATATTATTTTTATTAAATTAAAAGTTTAGTCTAATAAAGGTATATTATCAATACCCCGGCTACCAACGGTAATACCTATCTCTATTCCGGGTTGTATTTTCTTGCTAAACCTAACTCTCTCAATTTCTTTTACAATATGACTCGAAATACTACTAATTTCTATTCTTTCAAATTTCTGGAAAATCCGACGTAATCTAATTTTTTGTTAAAACTCATCTTTCTAGCATCCTAAGCTCTATATAATGGTGAGATATTTCTTTATTTTGGTTCTATTTTTTGATTGATAGGTTCTTCTTTCGCACTTTTCTTGTCGCAACTAAATCTATCTTTTCATTCAGTAAATTAGAAGCGATGGTTTGACCAATTGCTACAGGAGCTTCTATCTCCAGCGAATGAGTTATTTTACCGATGTGCTTTAAATATTTTTTAGGGATAGGATTTGGCGTTTTTACACTGACCAGTTTAAAATTCCCATTAGTCACTTTCACAGAACCCACAAATACTCTTAAAGGATTGGTTATTTCATTTTTGACAAAGGCCTCTCCTTTGGGACATTGGGCACCGATTATTTTTTTAATCGTTTTATCTTCATATTCTACTTTTAACTGGCAGCTATTTGGGCAAATAATGCATACAAACTTTCTGTTCATGATTAAACCAACCTTACTGTTAACCGTTTTATATTCTCTAATTCTTCCGAGGATAATTTTACCCGGAGCATCTCTGCCGGATTAACCCGAGGGAAAAAGGTCTTATGAATTAATGTGTTATTTTCCTCAAATAACAGGGTCTTTTTCTTACCAGGCTGGTTTACCCGGAAAGAAAAAACGGTATCTTTTAGGATTAATATCTTTTGGGGAACGACATACCGCAAACCATTGCCAAGAATAATCTGAATTGCCTGGTGTTTTTTTAATTGTCCCTGTAAATAATCGATAATCCCTTCGGTAATATACTCGGCTTCTAAGGAAACATTATCAACGATATCGTGTACCTGTAATACGTTTCCACAGGCAAAAATCCCGGGGATATTGGTCTGCCCTCTTTCATCAACCTCAGGCCCTCCGGTGATAGGATTTAAAATGACGCCTGCCTGGCGAGACAGCTCATTTTCCGGAATTAAGCCGACGGAAAGGAGCAGAGTATCACAGGGTATTTTTCTTTTACTTTTTGTAATGATTCCCCCTCTTTTACCGATTTCGGCCAGGGTGACTTCCGATATACGGCCATTGCCCTTGATATCAATGACAGTATGGTTTAAAAGTAATGGAATATCAAAATCGTATAGGCATTGATTGATATTTCGAGGAAGTCCGCTGCTATAGGGTAATTTTTCGGCAACCAGAACGACTTCTGCCCCTTCCAACATTAAGCGACGTGCCATAATCATGCCAATATCCCCGGACCCTAAAATCACAACTTTTCTTCCAATCATGTAGTTTTTAAGATTGATCAATTCCTGGGCTACACCGGCGGTATAAATCCCGGCTGGCCGGGTTCCGGGAATGGCAATGGCTCCCCGCGTTCTTTCCCGGCAGCCCATGGCCAGAATAATCACTTTTGCATGGTAGTGATGTAATCCCTGGCGATTGGTAACAAGTATTTCTTTTTTAGCATTTAAATCAAGGACCATGCTATCAAGCAGATAGGGTATTTTCTTGCTCATAACCAAATCAATATATCTCTGGGCATATTCCGGACCTGTAAGAGAAGCATTAAACTTCTCCAAGCCAAATCCGTCATGAATGCATTGGTTTAATATTCCACCAAGATAGGCATTCCGTTCTATGATAAGAATATCTTTGATTCCTCTTTCGTGACAGGCAGCAGCAGCAGCTAATCCAGCGGCACCGCCTCCGATGATAATGACTTCTTTTTTTATCATTATATCTTTACCTCATTACTTCGATATCCGGTAAAAAGAGATGAATATTTTCCTTTTAGGGTAATATCCCTGGGGTCTAAATGGTATTTTTCCTTTAATAGTTCAATGATTCTAGTTAAACAATATCCTCCCTGGCATCTTCCCATCATGGCTCGGCTGCGGTATTTAATGGAATTCAAATTCCTTGCCCCCAAGGGATTATTAATGGCTTCCAAGATTTCTTTTTTGGTCACTTTTTCACAGCGGCAGATGATTTCACCGTAATCCGGATCTTCTTCTATTAAAGTTTTTTTCGTTTCTTCATCCTGTTCTTCAAATCGAAGAATGCCTTTTCTAAATGGATTAAACGTAGGATTGGACTTTAAACTTTCTTTATCTTTGATGATTTGCATTACTTTTTGAGCAATCGCTTGAGCGGCAGTTAATCCGGGAGATTCGATACCAACCAGGTTGATTAAATTATTTACGGATTTGCTCTCTTCGATGGTAAAATCCCAGAAACCACCTTCCGAAGAAGGAGCTTGTTTTGAGCGAATACCCGAATAGCTGCGAATAATATCCCGGTTTGAGATTAAGGGTAGAAAATCCCGGGATTCAGAAACAAGCATCTTCATGACTTTAGAAGTCGAAGAAAGATTCCCTTTATTCTTAATATATTCATTGCTGGGACCTAACAAGATATTACCGTCAACCGTTGGAGTAATGTGCACACCCAAACCTCCGTAACCAGCTTTCGGTACAGGGTAAACCAGGTGATTGACGAGATTGGAGACATTTTTATCCAGAATAAAATATTCACCACGACAGGGGTAAATCCGGTATTTCTCTGCACCGGCCATACGAGATATCAAGTCGGAATAGAGTCCTGCACAGTTGATGATATAAGTTGATTTAAAACTATCTTTGTTTGTAGTAATTTCAAATCCGGAATTATTTTTTTTAATTCCAGTTACCTTAGTGTTTAAAAAAAATGTTGTACCGTTTTTATGTGCATTTTCCGCCAGGGCAATCGTCAATCCATAAGGTGAAGTAATTGCGGTATTGGGAGAATGGAGTGCTGCTATACCTTGAATATTCGGTTCCATTTTTTTCAATTCTTTGCAATCAATAATCTGCAAATCTTCTACACCGTTTTCTTCTCCCTGTTTTTTTAATCTTTTTAATTCTATTATCTCTTCTTTTTTAAGAGCGACTACAAATTTACCGATCTTTTTATAGGGCACGTCAATTTCCCGGCAAAGTTTGTTAAAAGTCTTATTCCCTTCCACGCATAGTTTTGCCCTTAATGTTCCCGGTTCATAATTAAAGCCTGCATGAACAACACCACTATTCCTACAGCTGATTCCCCAACCGACATCGGCTTCTTTTTCCAATACAGCAATATTTATATGGTAACGAGACAGTTCGCGAGAAATGGCGCAACCGACAACACCGGCACCGATGATGACTACATCATAATTTCTGCAGCTTGTTGACACTTTATGTTTTTCCTTTCCAAGGATCTGTATTTTTTGATTATTTAAGAAAACTTTCCCAGGAATTAACTTCTGAAATGGAAGATTCCTTTGCCCTATCCAGGTGTTTCAATAAAGATTCAATGATCAGTTCCTCATCATTTTTCTTCAGGGCTTCAACAATTAAAAGATGTTCTTTTACTGAACCGGAAAAGGTAATTTTCTTAAAAGATATATTCCGAATCCAATGGATTTGCTCCTGCAAGTTAGACAATATCTCAATTAATTTTTGATTTCCACAATTTTCACTGAGTAGGTTGTGAAATTCTTTATCCAGTGCAAGATACTGCATTCGATTTTCAGCATTGGTCGGTTTGTTCATAAATTTTTTGAACTGATTTCCGATTTTTTCCAGGTTTTCCATAGATATCTTTCCCATAGAATTCTTTATAGCGAGAGATTCTAAGTTTT
>CBFCZX010000150.1:0-3820 GCA_965602765.1 uncultured Atribacterota bacterium
GGGCAAGGGAATGTTCGGAACACGTATTATCACTTATTGACGAGAATATTGACCAACGGTTAATTAATGCACTATATGTTGCTAAAGAATGGGAAAAAGAAAAAGCAACAGTAGGTGAAGCAAGAAATGCATCTGTAAGCGCACATGCCGTAGCCAGGGAATCTTCAAACCTAATTATAGTTGCAGTTGCTCGTTCCATTGGACACGCAGTAGCAACTGCTCATATGGCTGACCATTCGTTGGGAGCAGCCTTGTATAAAACAAGGGGACGGTTCTCTGTTTGATGGAAAAAGAGCGCTCCGCGGTAATCAAGAATAGACTTTAGCTTTACGATAAAAAGTATCTGATTTAGCCCGCCTTTATATTTTTAACCAGGCCAAAAAAGCGCCTGGCGGTCGGTCGGTCGTGGTGATGAACTGTAATTTTTATTAATAAGTGGGAGTTAATGGAGTGAGAGAATAACCTCTTTGTTGATTAGGAAAAAACTCATTTAAGCCTGGTCTATTTCAATAATATTCCTAATGATTATTATATTCTAGGTAGGTTGTATGAAGTGCTTGGGAGGCGGTTTTAAAGTTTTTATCTCCGAGCATGTTATGTTTTATTGTTGTTGTGTCTCACGGTTATTACCACATTTCCCTTTTTGTGACCTGTTTCGATATACCTGTGAGCCTCTGCAATTTGTTCCAAGGGATAGCGTCTATCTATGACCGATTTTATTTTTCCCGCTTCAATCAGCTCTTTGAGTAAAATTAAATCTTCAAGATATAACTTAGGTGTTCCATCATCGACTGATATGTATTTTCCGTTCGGAGTTAGCGCTTTTTTGCACTGTAGTTTTGAGCTATATCTTTTTCCAACGGCATCAAAAATAAAATCATAAGATTCCCCGCTGTTCGTAAAATCCTCTTTGGTGTAATCAATTACCTTATCGGCTCCCAGCGATTTCACTAATTCTAAATTCGTAGTACTACATACTCCGGTAACTTCTGCCCCAAAGTACTTGGCAAGCTGTACCGCAAAAGTACCTACTCCTCCGGAAGCTCCATAGATAAGAACTTTTTGTCCGTTCTGGATATTTCCTTTTCTCAGAAAATACAAGGCTAAAGTTCCCCTAGAAGGAACAGCGGCGGCTTCCGCATAGGTCTCATTGGACGGTTTTAATGCCATAATACAGTCAGCAGGCATACACAATCCGTCTTCCGGCAGACAAGTGTACTCGGCATAAGCACCAAAACGCTTGCCGGTAAATGCAAAAATCTGGTCACCTTTTTTAAATCGTTTTACATCTTTGCCTATTGCTTCAATTTGTCCGGCTAACTCTAACCCCAGTATAGGTTTTCTTGGTCTTCTAAAACCAACAAATATGCGCATGGGGATCCATAGCAAGATATTTACTTTGCCACTTCGAACTATACAGTCCGAGACTGTTACCGCTGCCGCATGAATTTTTACTAGTACTTCATTGTCCTTAGGAATAGGTTTTTCCACCTCTTTGAGTTGAAGAACTTCCGGTGGTCCGTATTTTGTGCATACAATTGCTTTCATAAATTTTCCTTCAATTTCATTTTGATTTTGTCATTTTCTTTCATTTATATCTGTTTTATAGACCCGGATGCGATTGCAGATGGATTGAATCCTTTCCCGATCAGCCATACCGCCATAACCATTTCTTGCAAAAATATTGGAAGATTCATAACAATGTTGATCGTTGAAAAAGGACTTTGGAGATGAAATAAAATTAAAAAGCCTGTAACTAAATGCAATAGGATTGCAATGAAACCCCAACCTGATATCCACCTTGGAATGAGTTTTGATTGATAGAATAAATAATACAGCATCAAAGCGCCCAGGCTGAAAACGATTACCAAAATAGTACTAATCGAATCATTTCCTTTTAGTAATAAAGCGCCCAAGGTTTGAAAATGGGAAGCATCTGGAGCTCCTGCCTTTACATATTCCTGACTTAATATTAGTAGGAATAACCAACAGATTACCGATGCAATATAGGTAACGGTCTCAAGCGCCCCCCTGAAAACAACATACCCTAGAGCCAAGACTTCATTATGTTTTTTAAAGATTGGAAACATCATAACTGGAACCATAGCAAGTGCAAAGCCCATAACTAAAACAAAAAGGGCGCCTATTATGATTTTATTTTCATTAGCAGAAACCTTCATAAGATAATCCGGAGCATTTAGAATAGAGCTAGTAAAAACAACACTTAATATTCCTGCAACCGTCCCAATAATAAATAGCACTCCCACAATTATTGCGGTCTTTCTGTTTGTATCCATTTTTTATCTCCTTTTTTAGTCTATTGAGTTTATTATATTTATATATATGTGTGTTACAATCAAGGTAAATCTCCTAAGCATTTCAACTTAAAATAATCGAACTATTTCGTTTGTGCTCCCAAATTGGCATGTTTTGCGAACTACTTCCTCTATGCACGACTCTAGGTGAAGTTTCGAAAATTAACCACTAATTTTCCTTATGGTATATCTTTATAGATTCTTATGCTTATCCTAAACTAATCTTATATATAGGTAAGTCTACACCTTTTTATTATATTTTACACTTCTTTTTTTATTATTTTTTTCTTTCTATAAAAACTTTTGACATAACTTGATTCAAATGATAATATTCTAATTCCAAATCGCTCTTTGGCCATCTATCTCATTAAGAGATTCACACCACTTTCCTTAGTTGAAATAGATGAGTTTTTTTAAGATGGATTATTCAGCTGTTTCCCAAGCTGCTAAAAGATTTGAACAAAAAAGCGAAGCTAACCATGAAATAAATGAGGTCATCCAAAAAATGATAATAGCTTTAAAGGAAGAATGAATGTCAAATGTTGAGACCAGACCACATTATTCTATTCTATTAATAAATAATAAAACAAAAGGAAAATTTGTAATGAAAAATACAATACAAAAAGATTCAATGAAAACAAGAAAATCAATCAGAACATATACAGGCGAAAAAATATCGGCTATTGACAAAGAAAAAATAATTAATTATTTAAATAACGATGAAAATTTAGTTGGCATTAATGGCAACAAAATAAAAATACAATTAATTGAAATTGGTGAAAATATTTCCGGCAGGATAGGCACATACGGTATCATTAAAAATGCACCTGCTTTTCTTATAGTAACATGCAAAAACAATAGAGATATTATGCTTGATTGCGGATATGTATTTGAAAGGCTTCTCTTATATTTAGAGCAAAACGGATTAGGAACGTGCTGGCTTGGAGGCACATTTAACCGAAAAAAACTAAGTGAAGACATAAAACTTTCACCAGATGAAATTATCCCCATAATATCACCTGTAGGCTATAGCAGCAAAAAAAGTTCATTAAGCGATAAAATGATTAGAACTTTTGCCAAAAGCGATTCAAGGATAAATTTTGATGAGCTATTTTTCGATGAAAATTTTAATCATAATATTAAAGATCCCGATACAAGAGAAGCTTTAGAAATGGTAAGGTTAGCGCCCAGTGCTTCAAACAAACAACCATGGAGAGTATTGATAAATACAAATGGTGATGCACATTTCCTTATTAAAAGGACGCCAAATTATTCTGGGGGAAAATTAGGTTATGATATTCAATGGCTTGATGTTGGGATTTCTATAGCACATTATGAACTAGCTTTTGGATGTAGAGAATTTATAGTCAACGCTTTCAAGATAGACAGTGTGCCCGATTCTTTGGAATATGTAATAACAGCAAAAAAATAAAAGATCAAAGTGTGACAGGGGACGGTTAACCGTTCCTATTTACTATCTTAAAACCCTTTATTTATAAGGGTTT
>CBFCZX010000151.1:0-3817 GCA_965602765.1 uncultured Atribacterota bacterium
GGTTTTGTATTAATTGGAGCTTTAGCATTAAAGAAATTTCAGAAATAGTATTTAATCTTTCTGCAATTCAAAAATACGGGAAAGTCATATATTTATTTCTATAAAATTATTAAAAAATAAAGAATTATTATTTGCAATTGAGATATATTAGAATAATTTTCAAGACATATAATCAATATTTAATAGTTTGAAATAATTTTGTAAGTACAAATTTAACTCAATTAAGCAGCCTAATTTATAAATAAATTTTGAAAATAAATAGTATATTGAATATATAAATAAGCTCTATATAGGATAAGATTAGCGAAATTATGTCATTAGGAATATTTATTTATACTAAATAGCCATAGTAGCTTTAGAAGGAGATTTGCAATGCATCTAATAGGAATAGATATAGGTACTACTGGATTAAAAGTTATATTGTACAATACAGAGGGTAAAATTATTAAGGAGGGCTATGAGGAATACCCGGTAATTACGCCTCGATCTGGATGGGTAGAACTGGAACCAAAAACAGTATGGAAAGTTTTTAAGAAAAATCTTTATAAAGTAGTCAATCAATTTCCTGAAACAGATTTTGCAATGAGTTTTTCTGTTTTGGGTGATGCTGTAATATCGTTGAATAAGAATGGAGAAGTTATTTATCCGGCAATTCTTTCATCAGATGTACGAAGTGTAAATTATGTGAAAAAAATAGATGATTATTTTGGTAGCCGAAAGGTTTTTGATATTGCCGGACGATGGGCCCATACAATGTGTCCTTTAACTAAAATATTGTGGTTGAAAGATAATATGCCGGATATATATAAAAATTCTTATAAATTTTTAGATTATCTTGCATGGATAAATTTTAAGCTGGGCTTTAAGGAAATAACAGACCAATCAAGTGCTGCCGCTACTCTTTACTTTGATGTCAATCAGAGAGATTATGCTTATGATGTTTTGAAATGGGCAAATATTTCTAAAGATCAGTTACCAGACATAAAAGAAAGTGGTACTTTGTTGGGAACATTATCAACTCGTATGCTTGAGCAATTGGGATTTCATAAAGATGCTGAAGTAAAAGTGTCTTTAGGGTCGATGGACCAACAGTGTAATGCTTTGGGAACCGGAACAGTAAATCCCGGGAAAATATCATGTTCAACCGGTACAGTGGAGTGCGCAACCATCATTTTACCTAATAGTATCTCGGATGATGATTTATATTCACATCATTTATTTAAAGTTTCTACTGCAATTCCAGGTCAATTTGCGAATATGGCTTTTTTGTGGACTGGAGGAGGGTCATTAAAATGGTTTAGAAATAATTTTTGTAATGAAGAGATGGTAATTGCACAAAAACAAAACATCAATGCTTACGATTTAATCGAAGGAGACGAAAGGCCCATTTCTGATGTTTTTTTCATTCCCCATCTTGCCGGAAGTGGAACACCCTGGTGGGATTCTCTTTCAAGGGGAGCTTTTTTAGGTTTGAATCTCGCTTCAACAAAAGCAAAAATGATAGATGCAGTTATGGAAGGTGTTACTTTTAATTTAAATATTAGTTTAGAGGATTTAGAAAAATTAGGATTAAAAAAAGGAGATTTTGCAGTTATAGGAGGTGGCTCTAAATCCGAAAAATGGAATCAACTAAAAGCAAATATTTTACAGAGAAAAGTTGTCAGTATGGCTCACAAGGAAGGAGGGGCTTTGGGAGCTTCAATTTTAGCAGGTTATGGTGCAGGAATTTTTACTTCATTAAAAAAAACTTCTCTCCGGATGGTAAAAATTGAAAAAACATATATACCACAAGAGAAAAAAATAAAACAATATATAAAAAAATATGAAATATTCAAAGAAATATATCCTTCTTTGAAAAATATTAATCATAAAATATCAAATTTAAATTTTTAATCAAAGAATTCAAATTTATTATGGATTTATTCGTAATAATAAAAAAAATACTAAATAACTAGGAGGAATTTCAATGTCAAATTTGAAAGAAAAAAGAATTCAGAATTTATTTAATGCAGAAAGTGGCAATTCATTGATTACACCAATAGACCACGGTTTTTATATGGGAGCTGTCAAAGGGTTGGAAGACCCGGTTGGTATGATTGAAAAATTAATTGAATATAAAGTCGATGGCACATTAATGAGTTTTGGATTAAATAAAATTGCCAGTAAATATTTCGGTACACAAGATTATTTACCAAAAATAATGACCGCAGATTATGTTATATTTGGAGAAGTACCTGGGGAACCGAAAGGAGTTTTGGCAAATAGTTATTACTCATCTGTTGAATTAGCAGCAAAATATAATTTTGATGCTATTAAAGTTTTATTTTCCTGGGGAACGAGCGTAGAACAACAAATGGATGTAGTTAAATACATTGGTGCCCTAGTCGAAGAATGCGAAAACTATGAAATGCCACTAATGATTGAACCTGTCCAGATGGGAACCAATCTCCCAAAAGAAAAGGGAAAAGATCCAAAAGTTATCGTTGATGCTTGTCGGATTGCCTTGGAATTAGGTGCTGATATTTTAAAAGCTCCTTATACCGGAGATAAAGAAAGCTTCAGCCAAATTACAAAAAATTCTCATGTTCCAGTCATAATTTTAGGGGGACCTAAAGCGAAAAACCTTAAAGATGTCCTAATAACTGCCAAAGATTCATTAGATGCTGGAGGAAAAGGAACTTGTTTTGGAAGAAATGTTTGGGGAGATCCTAACGCCAAGAATATTATAGCAGCTTTAAAGGAGATTACTCACCAGAACGCAGAAGTTGATGAAGTTTGGGAAAAATATAATCTTGGTTAATTAATACCAATTTAATAAAAATAGGCTCTTTTTTTTGAGAGCCTATTTTTAACCAAATACCTTTTCTTACCTTGCTTTGGGAGCTTATAATGAGTATTTTCTTTAAAAAAAAATACAAAGCATACTTATTTTGTTTGTTACTAATTATATTTCTTTGTGGGTTATATATTTACTTGGATAGGGTAAAAACTTATAGCGATAACATTTTGTGGCAAAAAACTTATGGTGGAGATGATGAAGATGTTATTAAAGACTTAATTATAAAAAATGCTAATTCTTTGGTAGCAGTTGGTAGTAGTAGTTCATGGGGTGATCCCTGGCAATCAATTTGGTTAATGAAGCTTGACTCTCAAGGAAACAATATTTCCAATATTGTTGAAGGGGAGGAAAACTATAATCTTGCCAATTCGGTAGATTTAACAGAGGACGGGAATTTAATAACCGCAGGTGAAAGCAATTGGTTACACTGCTCTAGCTGTGACGAACAAGGCAAAGCCTGGATTGCAAAAATAAATCCCGACCTTAATATTATTTGGGAAAAGTATCTTGGAGATGATAAGAATAATTCCATAGAACATATTTTATCAGTGGATACTTTAGGATTTGCCATATGCGGTTTAGCAAAATATTCAAATACAAGCGAATTTAATGCTTGGTTTGCCTTCTTAGATTGGGAAGGAAATTATTTTTGGAACAAGGAATATAATAATCTTTTTCAGGATAAGGCAACTTGTATTTTGTATTTAGAAAAAGAAGGATTTTTAGTTGCCGGACATTCTCAATCGAGAACTCTAAATAAAAGTGATGCATGGATTCTGAAATTAACAATGGATGGAAATATTGAATGGGAAAAGCATTTTATTGGTAGCGGAATAAATATAATTAGTAAAATTATTCCATCAATAAATAAGGGTATTCTAGCTGTAGGTTATACCACTTCTAAAGGTGCTGGCTGGCAAGATGCTTGGGTTATCCAATTGGATAAAGACGGGAATGTAGAGTGGGAGAAGACTTTTG
>CBFCZX010000152.1:0-3756 GCA_965602765.1 uncultured Atribacterota bacterium
AGATTTTAGGTGAATATGAGAAAACAATGGCAGGTAATGAAAATAAAGAGATGATTAAAATAATATTAGTGGGAGAATTTTATGTAGCACTCGAGCCTTTTGTTAATTTCCATATTGAAGAAAAACTTGGATATTTGGGCGTAGAAGTGGAAAGAGGGATTAGTGCAATACCGTGGATTTCTTCTTTTTTAAAATTTTTTCAACAATATCAAATACATAATGTTGTTGAAAATGCTGCAAAAGGCTATCTTTCCCGTTCGGTAGGCGGCGAAGGCCAAAATACAATTGGTCATATCGTGCTCGCTTCAAAAAAAGGTTTAGATGGCGGCATACAAGTCATACCTTTTACTTGTATGCCGGAAATTGTAGCCGAGACGATTAGTAAAAAAGTATGCGAAGATTTGGATTTTCCCGTTCTCACTCAAATCTATGATGAGCAGACCGGAGAAGAAGGCTTGATTACCAGATTGGAAGCTTTTGTCGATCTTTTAAAAGCGAAGAAACAAGAGAGGAGGAAAGAACATGTCACAATACTTAGGAGTTGACGTAGGTTCAATTAGTACAAATCTTGCCCTTATCGATGAAGAAGGAAAAGTTTTAAGTAAAGTGTATCTCAGGACTCAAGGGCAACCCATAGAGGCCATAAAAAAGGGAATGTCTATGATGGAGCAGAACATCTCTTTGAGTTCTATCCAAATAAAAGGTGTAGGTACTACCGGAAGTGGAAGAGTATTGGCCGGGACTATAGTAGGAGCTGATATTGTAAAAAACGAGATTACCGCACAAGCGGTAGCTACTCTACATATTAATCCGGAAGTTCGTACCATTTTTGAAATAGGCGGTCAGGATTCTAAAATAATCATTTTGCAAAACGGCATTGTGGTAGATTTTGCCATGAATACAATCTGTGCAGCTGGAACCGGCTCGTTTCTTGACCATCAAGCTTTTAGACTAAAAATTCCCATTGAGGAATTTGGGAGCTATGCCCTGCAATCAATTAACTCGGTAAGAATCGCTGGAAGGTGCACCGTTTTTGCCGAATCAGACATGATTCATAAACAGCAATTGGGTTATGAAAAAAAAGATATCATTGCCGGTTTATGTGAAGCCCTGGTAAGAAATTATTTAAACAATGTGGCCAAAGGAAAAAAGGTTCGTTCTCCTATATTTTTTCAAGGGGGCGTAGCCTCCAATTCAGGGATAAAAGCAAGTTTTGAAAAGGAATTGGGAGTAAAAATTACAGTTCCTCAACACCACAAAGTGATCGGGGCTATCGGAGCTGCTTTATTGGCCAAGGAAGAAATTCTTGAAACAGGAAAAGAAACAAATTTTAGAGGATTCAATCTGATTGATAAGCAATACCGTACCAGGGGATTTGAATGTGACGGCTGCCCGAACCACTGTGAAGTGGTAGAAATATTTATTGAAGAAGAACTGGTTGCCCGCTGGGGAGACAGGTGCGGTAAATGGTCTTTTGCGGATGAAAAAGCTGAAGTGATTAGATAAAATTAATTTAATAGCCATTTAAATAAATTCCCCTGATAAAATAACTAAAATTCTTTAAATTCCTTCCAATTATTCACCATGGAATGTTATAATAATTCCCGGAGGTGCTGTCAATGAGAAGGATATTAGTTATTTTTGCCGGAGGGACGATTGCCAGCGGATTTTTGGGAAATACAAAATCTGCAGGTCCTGATGAAGGTAATTTTAATTCACTTCATAAAACCGTAAAAGAGTTTTTTAAAGATAAGGCGGTTGATGAAGTTATCTGTAGTGAACCCCTGGGAATTCCGGGAAAAGATAGTTCAAATATACATCCCGGACACTGGTTAAAAATATCTGCTCTCATTGCCACAGAATTAAAAAAAGGACTTGACGGGGTATTAATTCTCTACGGTACTGATACCATGGCTTATTTGTCAGCCTGGCTGAAAATATGTTTTCCTAAAATATCCATTCCCATCATCCTAACCGGCAGTCAGCTTACCCTGGATTATTTACCGGGAGATGTGATGGTCAATTTACGGGGAGCTGCTCAGGTAGTTTGTTCTAATTTTATCGGAGTATGGATATATTGTAACTGGAAACTGATTCCCGGAGACAGGGCTCACAAAGCACATGCCCTGCATCCGGATATTTTTACTGCTTTAAATTCATTGCCGGTATATTTTAACCCTGAATGGGCATTACAGAAAAAAAGTAACTTCAAAGTAGCGAAGGTATATAAATATTCTGCCAATTTAGAAAATATTTTGGAATATTCAGAAGAAAAAGCACGTGATATTTACGAAAGAATTGGATGGATAATGTGTGTTCCGGGTATAAAACCCACATTAACCGGACAGGAAAAAATACTTTGTATCTTTGGTTTTGGAGCCGGTAATGCTCCTTCAAAAGTACTGGATTATTTGCGTTCTTTTTATACCGGTAAGAAAAAACCTGACATCATTGCCTGTAGCCAGGCAGAAGGGGATATGAAAAAACCAAATCACTATAATGAAGTAGGTATTGCCTTGCTGGCAAAAGACGGTTTTAAAGTCTGGAGCCAAATGGATTATCCGATTGAATTTATTCATTCTCTTGCATGTTTCGCTCTTTTCGCTTCTTTTACTCATCCCGGAAAAATATTATCAAAATACCTCAAAGAAAAATTTTAAATCACCATCTGTGTAAGGTGTAAAAATTTACCACAAGGCGTAAAAACATTATTTCCCTAGTAATTCAATTCGACCAATGGAATAGCCTGTCAGCCTGAAAAACTATTCACCCACTCCGGTTCGGATGGGGGATTGGAATCCAAAATATCTCTCCATGCTTCATCGGTCAAACGTTCATCCATTGGTTGTTTAAATTCATAATAACTGAAAACCGGGCCGACTCCCAATAAAATATGTCCGTCCGGATGCTGGTAGGCAACAACCATTGTTTTTAGATAACCTACACCCTCCTCAAGGACTTTTTTAGTGTTTCCGTCGGTATGCACATCAGCGACTAAAACCGTTTTGTAAATAGAAGGGTCTGCTTCTCCTCCCGAAATCGTTTCAATTAAATTTTCAGAAATACTGCCAAAACTTTCGATAAAACTATATTCTGCTTCATCCAAAGGCTTATTTTCCAGTTCTTTGATAGAAATAGTTTTTAATCTTTCCAATATTTCCGCTAATCTATCCAGTCCGATTCCAACATTTAATTTTTCGGATGTTTCAGGAGAAAGAAGGTTTCTTATTCCCTGATTGGTCATTTTAGTTAAAGCTAAAAGGCGGCTATAAAATTCCGGCATCGGTTCTACATAACCTACTACCGGAGGTTGGAACATCCCTCCTTTTTCCGCCATGGTATAGCTTTGTTTGACATATAAAATAGTATCATGCCTTAACTCTGTCCAGGAAGCCAGGGCGGTATTTAATTCCTTATCCTGCCAGAATTCAGTCTGCATAAATAAAGGGTATCCTGTAAATTCGAAATCATCTGAATATAACAAGGATTTTAAGACATAAAGCCAATTGATATAAAGCGTTTTATGCCAGTCAAAGGGAGCAAGAGCATCTATTTCCTCTTTTAGTTCATAAAATTTCTCTTCATAATCGGAATACTGCATATCTCCCGATTCTTTTAATATTTCCATTGCTCTCTGTGAACCCAGTAAGGCCATCAAGTCCAATCCTCTGGGAAAACCTTTGACCTCCCTTTCTGCCGGCGGAGGACAGGAATCGACTTCAGTTTTTACCCAGCTGAAGGGACGGTTTTGCCTAT
>CBFCZX010000153.1:0-3728 GCA_965602765.1 uncultured Atribacterota bacterium
TTTTGCTGATTGTCCTGATAAGCTATAATCACTACCGAGCCGAGCTAGGCTTATCACCCATTCTGGTTGGCTCACCTTCCCTGCATGCCATCTGTCCCTTTGGCGGAGTTGTAACGACCTATACGTATTTTACCCAGGGAACCTATATCAAAAAAATCCATGAGTCTTCCTTTACCTTGATGTGGTTGATTCTTATTCTAACCCTTTTCTTAGGACCGGCATTTTGCGGTTGGATATGCCCACTGGGAACAGTTCAAGAATTTATAGGTAAAATTGGCCGAAAATTTCTGGGAAAAAGATACAATCACTTACTTCCCCCTAAAGCCGATTATTGGTTGCGTTACATTCGTTATAGCATCCTTTTTATTGTAGTTATTATGACCATCAGGGAACTTACCTTGGTATTTTTAAACATTGATCCTTATTTTGCCCTATTTAATTTCTGGTCAGATGAGGTCACCGTTTCTTCCTTGATCATACTCGGAGCTGTTTTAATCGGTTCACTGTTTATTGAACGACCATGGTGTAAATATCTCTGTCCGTTAGGTGCATTACTGGGAGTTTTCAATTTCTTTCGAATCATACCACTAAAACGCAATGAAAAGACTTGCATCAACTGCAAACAATGTGACGAGGTTTGTCCCATGAATATTGAGATTTCCAACAAAAAAGTTGTCCGAAACCATCAATGTATTTCCTGTTTAACTTGCACCGATGAGGTAACCTGCCCGGTGAAAGATACACTGAATTTTTCCTTTTTAAAACAAAAATCAAATGAGGATACCCCAGTTAAAGGAGGTAAATCATGAAGTTTAGACATATTCATATATTTTTTACCATCATCATTATACTTTGGGGCGGTATTTGGCTTACCAGCCAGTTGGGATTGTTTGACTCCAGCCGGTCTGCCGAACCTATAAAATTAACCGAGGATGTCTATGATGTAGCGGATATCCGGGGCTCTTTTACCCTGGCAGAAATTGAAGAATTTTATCAGGTCTCTCCGCAGGCGATCATTGAGGCATTCAATCTTAAAGATGATACAGACCCCTCTTTATTTTTGTTAAAGGATTTAAAAGAGATATATCAGGAAGTTGAAATCGAAGGGGAAGCCTATGCAGTAGAAACTGATACGGTTAAGGTTTTTGTATCACTTTATTCGGAAATACCCTATACCTCGGAAGAGACCTTTTATTTGCCGGAAAGCGCAGTAGAGTACCTGATTAAGGAAGATAAGTTATCCCCGGAAGAACAGGATTACTGGAAAAAACATACTTTCAAACTGGTCTTAATCAAACCAGAGGAAGAGCTTCCTGCTGAAGAAAATGCTGAAACAGAACCGCCGATTACCGAAGAAGAAACAAAGACTGTCTCTATTACCGGAAAGACGACCATTACCGAGATATTAGCGATGGGGATGGACGAAGAGAAGTTCAAGGAAATAACCGGACTGGAAGTTCCCGAGGATAAAACGCTACCTATCCGGGATTTCTTTACTTCCCAGGACCTGGAATTCTCTTCCTATAAAGAGAAGTTAGAAGCATTTTTATCATCTTCTTCGTAGTCTTATTAGATTGGTTGTCGGTTGAATTAAAGAATATAATAAGCAATCAGAGGATATTAAAAGAGATTTTTTAAATAAGGGATTAGTTTTTCATTCTAATATAAATAAAGATCTGCCAGAATAAAAGCAGATCTTTATTTATATAGCGATATCAATTCGAATGATATTAAAAGAAATATTGACTCCTTATATCACTACTTGTTATATGAGGTCTTGCAATATCACTTTTATTTTTTATCTTCCATTCTTTTTGCTGATCGGCTTGAGATACTAAGAAAATCAATGAAGTCTTCTCCGATAAGGAAGATAGCTTATCTGTCATTTTATTAACTGGTCACAGAGTAAAAAATGACTTTGTATTCTATTTTTAAAATGAACCAACTAATAAATTATTGTCACGGGAATGGTTTCCCGTGACAATAATTATGTTGATATTCCGTTTCTTTTTAGTTCAGTGTCTACTAATATACAAAGTCAGGATTGCTGATAGCCCCTCCTTTTTCCTGTGGGCTCGCGGCCAGGGCATCATATTCTTTTTGACTTAAATATTGTGATGAGTAAGTAATGCCATTTCTTTCTAACTGCTTATTGAATGAGCGGAGATGATTCCGGGAGCCTTTTAATAAATTCTGGTAGACAATTTTTATATCGTCATTATCTGTTTTACCTAGAAGCTCTTTTAAATCATAAATATCCAATTCCTCTACTGTTGCACTGGCAGAAAGAGCCTGTTCAAGAGATTGACTTCCCTTTGCGACCAGTTCATTATAAAGTTTTTGCAGTTTATCGTTTTCAAAGGTTCCCACAATGTCTTCTCCTACAGGATCTATAATACCATACCGTTCCAGCAATAATTTCATTGCTTCCATATGTGTTTTTTCACTTTGAGCAATATTGTAGAAAATCTTTAAATTCCATTTATCATAAAGCGCCAGATAAACATCCCTGGCTAATTTTTCTTCCTCTCTCATCAAGAGAATGCCTTCTTTCTCAATTGCGTCAATACTTTCTTTTTCTATATTACTAATAATCAAATTGATATTTCCGCTAAAGTTCGTATCATTGTTTTGAGCTGAAATACCGGAACCAGCAATTAAAAATATTGAAAAAACAAGAAAAAATATTTTAAAATATTTGTTCATTTTATTTACCTCCTACTTTATAATACGCTTTTTAATTTCATCTTCTTTCATTGCTGCAAGAGAAAAGTATCAAAAGAATATATTTTAAAAATATCAAAAGTCAGTCTATATTATAATGAGCGTTGTGGAGAAGTTTTTGCTTTGAAATATCCAACTTAAATATCAAATGTTGAAACTTAATATCATTCAATTCTAAAAAAATTGACTTTGGATTTAATTTGTATTTTGAGTTAATGAATAAATATTGTCAAAAGCAACCGTCACTTTTTGCTCCTTTTGCTTCATTAGAATAAGACGACCGTTAATATCCTTTTTAGGGGTAGATTTGAGGTTGAAGGTTAGCTTTCAAGAAAGTACCTGAACTTTATTGCCTTTTATTATAAAATTTATTTATTCTGAGTTATCCTGAATTAAACCTGACAATACAGTGACTCGCATAATAATTCCCATTAACTTTCTATTTTCGTTAATAACCGCTATGGGATATTTTGTATCAACTGCCATTGGAATAAGGTCTTCTACATAGGTCTCTTCATCAGCGGTAAAATAATCCTGTTTAAGTATTTCTTGCAATGTTCTTTTTTCTTTTACAGCTTTAATGGCATCATCAATAGTAATAATCCCTTCGAGCTTTCGATTTTCACCAACTACAAATACATTGGATATACTGTTGCTTACCATTTCTTTAATAGCTACCTTTAGACCATGTTTCAAGCTGACCAAGGCATCCGATTTAACCATAATATGTTTTGCCTGTAATACTTTTGAACGGTCAATGCCTCTCACAAAATCCTCAATATAAGAATTAGAAGGATTGTTTAAGATATCTTCCGGTTCACCAATCTGGACAATCTCAGCATCTTTCATCACGGCTACACGGTCACCAAGCTTAAAAGCTTCATTAACATCATGAGTAATAAAGATAATGGTCTTTTTTAATTTGGCTTGAATATCGAGTAGTTCCAACTGCATATCCCGGCGAATCAAAGGATCGAGGGCACTAAAAGGTTCATCCATTAACA
>CBFCZX010000154.1:0-3715 GCA_965602765.1 uncultured Atribacterota bacterium
TCGGGGAGACAAAGTCTTGAAAAGAAAAATTATTAAAATCGACAAAACCTTATGTTCTGGTTGCGGATTATGCGTTGAAGCATGTCACGAAGGAGCTATCAGGATGGTAGACGGTAAAGCGGAATTGGTCAGCGATAAATATTGTGACGGATTAGGTGATTGCCTGCCGGCATGTCCTTCCGGGGCGATTGAAGTCATCGAACGAGAAGCAATCCCTTATGACCAAAAAGCAGTTTATACGAAACAGATGCAGGAAACGATGAAAAAAGAAGCATCTTCTTCCTGTGCCTGCTCTGGTGGAGTACCAAGAAATATAGTTCGGGATGATTCAAGTCCGCATGTTTGCGAATGCCAATCCGGTAACGGAAAAAATCAAAATAACAGACATCATATCAGACAGAAAGCAGAACTTAGGAATTGGCCGGTTCAGTTGAAATTAATCAACCCGGGTGCTGACTATTTCGACCAGGCTGATATTTTAATAGCTGCGGATTGTGTGGCCTATGCTTACGGGAATTTTCATGATGATTTCATAAAAGACCGGGTTACTATTATTGGTTGTCCGAAATTAGATGATAATACATATTATACCGAAAAATTGACGAAAATATTTACAGAGAACAGGATTAACAGTATTACTGTTCTCAGGATGGAAGTTCCCTGTTGCAGGGGAATTTTTACGGCAGTGAAAACTGCCATGTTGAATGCAAAAAAAATCGTTCCTTACGAGGAATTAGTGATTGGAATAAATGGCGAAATCAAGACATAGTTTTTTAGCCATTCAAGATAGATAAAATACTCGATGGACATGGATAAAAGACGATTTTTGATTCATTGGAGGATAATTAAATGAAAATAAAGATAAGAAATTTAATGATAATACTTATTATCAGTTTAATCAGTATATTTTTCGTCCTTTCGTCGAATGGACAGGATGATAAGACCATGATAAAAAATGAGGAGGAAAGAACAATGGAAAAAGCTACCTTTGCAGGTGGTTGTTTTTGGTGCATGGAATCTCCTTTTGAAAAATTAGACGGGGTAGCAGAAGTTTTAGCCGGCTACACCGGTGGACATAAAGAAGATCCAACCTATGAAGAAGTAACAACCGGAACAACCGGTCATTTTGAAGCAGTACAAATTGCTTTTGACCCTAAAGTGGTTAGTTATAATGAATTGTTAGGTGTTTTTTGGCGGCAAATAAATCCTACCGATATCCGGGGTCAGTTTGCAGATAGGGGAGAGCAATATAAAACAGCCATCTTTTATCACAGTGATGAACAAAAAAAAATAGCAGAAGAGTCAAAAGCAGGATTACAGGCATCAGGCAAATTTCAAAATGCAATAGTGACAGAAATATTACCGGCATCTACATTTTATGTGGCAGAGGAGTATCACCAGGATTATTATAAAAAATCACCTATCAGGTACAAATTATATCGTGCCGGCTCAGGACGAGAGACCTATCTTAATTCTACCTGGAAAGATGATGCGAAAAATAATGAGAGTAAATATATGAAACCCGAGGAAGAAGAATTGAAAAATCGGTTAACAGCATTACAGTATAATGTGACCCAGGAAGAAGGCACGGAAAGACCATTTGATAATGAGTATTGGGATAATAAAAAAGAAGGCATTTATGTGGACATTGTATCCGGTGAACCGCTTTTTAGTTCTCTGGATAAATTTTCATCTGGTACGGGCTGGCCAAGCTTTACAAAACCACTTGAACCGGGTAATGTTTTAGAAAAGAAAGATAATAGCTTATTAATGAGCAGAACGGAAGTTAGAAGTAAATTTGCCGATTCACATTTAGGTCATGTATTTAATGATGGACCCGAACCCACAGGTCTTCGGTATTGCATGAATTCGGCGGCACTTCGTTTCATTCCCAAAGAGGATTTGGAAAAAGAGGGTTATGGCCAATATTTAAAGCTTTTTGAACAGTAAATAGGAATTTCAAAAAGCGGTTTGATTGTTGTTTAAATTTTGACATTTTGTAGGAAATATGGTAATTTAAATATCTTTACTTTCAAAGGGTATTTAAGCACAACCTTTTTCCTATAGAAATAATACTACATGTATCGGAATCAGTTGAAGCGTAACTGTATTTTTCAAAAAAATGTTATTTGATAAAATTTATACATCAGAGAGTTTACAGGCTTTGTTCGCACAGCTGAATTGTTGGTGAACAAATCTGAAGAGTTTTGCCTATGAAGCACTTTGTTTAGTGTTTTACACTGATAATGAAATTTTCAAGATGATCTAAAAAATCACATCGAATGCCCATTTCCTTTTTTAATGCTTTTGCAGCAGGGGGTTCTATTTCTGTTGTACAATAGGGGACATTGTACGGTAGGGATTTAATCCTTTGCTGCATTTTAATACATAAATTCTTGAAAGATTATTTTTTTTAATTCTTACATCTAACATACGTTTTTTCATTCACAAGAAAACTTGTTTTTATTATTGTGCCATGGGAGAATAAATTAAACATTTATTGTTTAAATGAAATTTAGCCTTTTTATAAAAACTTCATCTTATTAATATTTTGACTGCCATATTTCTAGTAATTTTAAAAATTGATTCTGTTTTTTTGAGGAAAAGACCATGAAAGAAAAATATTTACTTTCAATCATAGAATCTAATTCTCATGAAAAAATCAGCCAAATTTCAAAATTTATATCTTCATTTCAAAACGATCAACGATTTTCAGTTGGGAATTTCCCTATTTCTACTAGAGAAATTGAAATGCAAATTAGAGAGTATCTGAGAAAACAGCCACAGTCTTTTTTTCAAGTTGCACATGATAGGTTTGGAAAAATACGGGGAGTTTTTGGAGCAGCTTTTTCTGATTCTAACACCATTCGACTGTTTGGACCCTTTATTATAGAGAATAAAAATGAATGGGGAGAAATAACTGAGAAGTTTTTGCATAAAATTCTTGAAAAATACCAACAACTGGTAAATGGTAAGCTTCGCGTAGCCTTTACGCAAAAAAACACATGCTTGAAAAGGTTTTATTCGGAGCATGGATTTATGCAATATAATGCTGAACGAACCCTGATATTCGACCGAAACCAATGGCATAAAGAAAGAATAGGAACAATAAATAACAGAAAGGGCAAAATAAAAATTCGACCCTATAAGAAATCAGACTTTGTAGATTTATTTAAAATACATCCTCGAGATGCTTATTTTAATGCAGATGATATGGTAAAAAATCTAAACTCTCTTCATCGTCTGTTGATAGCCGTATTGGATGAACAAATAGTGGGCTATGTATATTATGAGGATTTTGAAGCAGATGGGTTAACAGATATTTGTTTCCTGAATGTCATGCAATACGCACGAAATAGGAATATCGGTACAATGCTTGTAAAAAAAGCAATAGGAGATAGTTTTCAAAATCGCAAAATAAAAAAGATTGAAATTTCTGTGCGTGTTGATAATATTGCCGCCTTTCGACTGTACCAAAGATTGGGCTTTAGTGAAAAGAGTACATATTTAGCATATGAACTTAAACTTTAGAATTAACCATTTCGGAAAACAGCTGCCTTTCTAAAACCGTGAAATCTTTAGAGTTGATTAAAGCTTTTTTTATTTGGTTCTATGGGTTTCATCAGGTTATATTTCTTCAAAAAATTCGTATTAGATATTCAAGTAGATTGACCATGTTAAATCTTTTGGCATTTTGTCAAAGGATTTTTTTATT
>CBFCZX010000155.1:0-3671 GCA_965602765.1 uncultured Atribacterota bacterium
CTTTCTTCAGCCTATCTCTACTTCAGGTATCTTTGGTAGTATTCCATTTCATTTATAAAAGAATTTCGTTAACATTAATCTTTGTATTAAATGGGAACGAATTAAGAAGCATGCTAATATTTTTTTGAAACAATATTCTGATATTTATCTCTACTTCTAATACTATTTATTCTGATTAGATATAACCTGCAAATATTATTTTTTAATTGGGTATATATAATAGGCTTGCCTATTTTTAAAAAGAATTATAATTTTCTTTACCATATATTATAATTTTACATCTAGTTTTTTATCAGCTCAAGCAGATAGTTTTGTTTATTTTTTTTAAAATAGGAAGATTTTTATACTTATTGATTTGGCTACAAAAAATTAAATCATTTTTATAGCCTAATTGAATAAGATGCTTTCCACTATTTGAAATACAAAACATGTCATAAATGTTTGGAGAATTTTTATAAAGCAACATCGCCGAAATAGCAGCATCTGTAAGTTTTAAAACCACTTTTTTGTCTTCACTTAACTCCTTAATATTTCTAACAAATAACCCGGCACAAAGTGAATCCTCAAGAGAAAATCGATTTTGAATACCAGCACATAATACTTTTATATTACAATTATAGTTAACTGCTGATTTAAAAGCTTGGTTACTGCATTCAAGTGCATTAAGGAAGCTACCGATATAGACGATTTTAGCATCAGCCGCTTTTTCTATTGCTTTTGTTCCATTGGTTGTTGTTAAGATGATTTCCGAATGTTCTATGTTTATTTTTTCCACTTCGGAAGGAGAATTACCAATATCAAATCCAGGAATAGGATTACCGTTTCGCTCCCCTGCTAACAAGCCTCCATTTTGACTTTTTATCTTTTTTGCATTTTCAATATCATTTAATACAAATATTTTACTGCAACCATGTGCAAATAATGTATTAATAAGAGATGTAGCCCTTAATACGTCAAGCACTATAAAAATGTCTTTTCTTTTATTTTTTTTTATCATTTCGGGAGTAAATAATACATCAATTTTAATTTCTTGCATTTATATCCATCCAAATAATATTAACAAACTAGCCGATACTATCTTTGCTCTTTTATATTTTGTAAATGTATTCCAGCTGGTTTACAAATTTGTTTTCGAATATATATCTTTTTATTGTACTGATCATGGTTCGATGATGATATATTTTCTTTCTATACCGGATATATTCCATCACTCATTTAGCAGCAATATCAATTTTTATAATATTCCATTAAAATATTTTAATCCTATTTTATGTCAAATAATTCTTTTTCTTTTTCTCCCAATAATCCCCAAGCTTTAATTGCAGCAGACAATTCTGGTTTTGTTTCTGCAGCTTTTGACAAAGAAATACCCTGCATTGCTGCATCTACTGCTTGTCTCATTGCTTGCGCTCCTGCAACTGTTCCCTGTGGGTGTCCATGAATAGCTCCTCCAACTCCCATAATGCAATCTTTCCCTAAATCTTCTATAATTGCCGGAACAACATTCGGCATAACAGCACCCCCCGGCATTGGAAAAGTTGGCTTAAAATGACACCATTTCCCTAATAGATGATGAGCAGTTTGTAAGTAGCGTTCTCTTAATAAGGATAATTTACCATAAGGACTCGGATAAACCATTATATCTGCTCCGGCTAAACGAGCAAGTTTTCCAAAAATCAAATGTGAACTCATTCCGGAATAATGAGACTCATACATTGTTCCTGCAAAATTAAGATGTCCCATAATAGGTACATTAATATCAGTGCTTTCAGCCAGGGCTTGCATACCAGAGATGCCTACGGTCAAATAATTTATCATTAAAGCATTTGCTCCCGCCTCAATAGCCCTTCTTGCATTATCCAATATTTTGTCCACACGATCAGTGATGTTGACAAAATATAAAACTTTATGACCGGTTTTTTCATAAATCAAATCTGCTTTTTCAGCATAAAGTTTTACCCGTTGCATTCTGGGACAATATTTTGGATCAGAAATTAGTTCGTCATCCTTTACCAAATCAACACCGCCTTCGGCAGCTTTTCCAAATAACTTTGCTCCAACTTCTGGTGTATATCCAACGCAAGGTTTGGTCATATTTCCAACTAGAGGACGACTCTTAACTCCCAATATTTTTCTAATACCTTGAACACCAAACTTAGGACCCTGAAATTGTTTTATAAATTTCTCCGGAAATTCAATATCCAGCAATTTTAATTTTCCAGCCATTGAAATATTACCTATAATGGTACTCAGCAACATAGGAATTTGGGGGCCAAAATTTACAGCCGGATAAGCTAATTTAAAAATCCATCGTCTATAAGGAAGGTCCCTTGGAACTTCAAATTCGTAAGCTGGTACTTCGTAAATTCCAATAACTTTTGCCACGTATTTTTCTCTTATTTCTGGTGTTTCTTCCGGTATGGGTAACCATGTTCCGGTTGATTGCTCTACAGCAATTCCAGAGACTTTCTTAACAATATCCACTTTCAAATCGGTTTCTAAAAAATAGGTAGCAATTACGTAATTTCCTTTTTCTCTAATTTGTTCTGAAATTTCCAGCATACTTAATATAAACATTTTTTATTCGTTCTCCTTGTGAAAAATTTTCAACCTATTATATATTTTTATATAGCTGAATAATTAAGGTTTTATTTTTTCTTTCCAGTTCGTTTAATATGAGTTCTGTTGTCCAGGCCGCTGTGTTAGCAACAATATTTGTACATTTATCTTGATGCGCACCCATTCTTTCAAATTCTCTTTTTTCTTCTTCGTCCCACAGATTAAAAATTCTTCCAAATATTTTCCTATGTATTTCCCGGCAAATAACCGAACCATAAGTGTCAATAAATTTTTGGTGCAATTTTACCGTTAGTTGATTAGAACATAACTTATTCTCTTCATCATCATCAAATTTATTTCTCCTACGGCCAAAAAGGGCGCTAATCATTATTGCTGCTCCGGAATATCCCCCACAAACACCATCGGTTAATTTGCCGATACCGCCACCCAAAGTACTGGCTATCTTAAATATACTTTCATTTTTTATACCTAGAGAATCCTGGGTAGCTGCGATAGTGCATTGTGCGCATCCCCGATATTTTTTTTCATATAAAAAACCAAGCTCGAATGCCTTGTTGATGTAATTTTTCTTTCTCATATTTTAAAACTCCAAAATAACCATTCTTCTTCCCAGAATATTTTTTAGGATTTTTAAAAAATTCCGTCCTTATTAAATCACTTCTTTTTTTCAGGGATGTCTATTTCATGCAGTTCCGCCAGCATATCGAAGGTTTCTTTTATGGGACCATTTATAATTTTTTCTCTCTGCTTATAAATTTTCATATAAATTGAATTATTTTTCCGGTCAGGCATAAAGGTCTCTTTTATTTCTGCCCACTCCCTTGCAGTTTTTTGGAAATTTTTTACATCACCAACACCATAGGCAGCTAGAAGTGCATCACCTAGAACAGCCTGTTCGCTTCTTTTGAGAGTCAGGTAGGGAATATTAAGAATATCTGCTTTAATCTGATTCCAAATATTTCCTTTACTTCCTCCGCCTTGACCAACAATTTTTATAGGTTTAACTCCAACTTCTCTTAATACATTCATCCAGCTCAGATATTCAAAAGCAATTGATTCCAACATTGAACGCCATAAACTTGCTGAATCGT
>CBFCZX010000156.1:0-3644 GCA_965602765.1 uncultured Atribacterota bacterium
ATCAAGGATATGTCGGAGATCTCTGCAGTTGGTCATCGTGTAGTCCACGGAGGTGAAAAATTTTCGGGTTCTGTATTATTAACTGAAGAAATAATGAAAGTATTGCATGAATGCATTGAACTTGCACCGTTGCATAATCCCGCAAATATTCTGGGAATAGAAGTTTGCACAGAATTAATGCCCGGCGTGCCGCAGGTGGGCGTGTTTGATACTGCATTTCATCAGACTCTTCCGGAATGCGCATATCTCTATGGTGTTCCCTATAAATACTATAGGAAATATAAGGTTAGAAGATATGGATTTCATGGTACATCGCATAAATATGTTGCGCAAAGAGCTGCCGATATTTTACAAAAACCACTTGAAGAACTTAAAATAATTACTTGCCATTTAGGAAACGGTTCAAGCATTACTGCAGTGAAAAACGGCATTTCTATCGACACCAGTTTAGGATTTGGAACTGTCGCCGGAGTTATAATGGGAACCAGATGCGGAGACGTTGATCCTGCAGTAATACCCTTTTTGATGGACAAAGAAAAACTTTCTATTGCTGAGATTAACAAAATCATCTATAAAGAGAGCGGATTTATCGGATTATCGGAAGGTATTTCCAGCGATAATAGAGACTTGGGTAAAAAGGCAAAAGAGGGTGACGAAAGAGCCATTAGGGCTTTGTCTGTTTTCGATTATGGCATTAAAAAATATATCGGAGCTTACGCAGCAGCAATGGGAGGCTTGGACGTGGTCGTATTCACTGCCGGCATCGGTGAAAATGCCTGGAAAGTCAGAAAGGGTGCTTGTGAAGGATTAGAATTTTTAGGTATAAAAATCGATTCTGAAATAAATAAAAATTGCAGGGAAGAAGCAATAATTAGCGATGCTCATTCAACGGTAAAAGTAATGGCCATTCCGACAAATGAAGAATTGATGATTGCCAAAGATACTAAGGAATTAACCGAAAAATTATTAAAGGAATGTTAGAAATAAAATGTATAAAATAGTAAAAAAAGAAAAATTGAATGATGTAATTTATTCAATGTGGATAGAAGCTCCTGATGTAGCTTCTTCCGTACAACCCGGACAATTTATCATCTTAATGATTAGCGAAAAAGGAGAAAGAATCCCTTTGACCGTTGCTGATTTTAACCGGAAAAATGGATTGATTAGGATTGTTTTTCAAATCGTTGGCAAAACAAGTGAAGAACTTTCTAAAATGGAAGAAAATGATCAATTATTTTCTTTTATCGGACCATTAGGCAAGAAGACTGAAATCGAAAACTACGGTAAAGTCATCACTGTCGGCGGAGGAACGGGCATTGCCTGTATTCATCCTATTACACGAGCATTGAAAGAAGCCGGAAATGAAGTGATTTCTATAATAGGTGCTCGAAATAAAGATTTAATCATTATGGAAGAAGAATTAAAAAAAGCATCTACTAAACTTATCGTAACAACAGATGATGGCAGCTATGGAAGAAAGGGTTTTGTGACACAAGTATTAAAAGAATTATTGGATGAAGATCCCGGAATTAAAAAAGTTTGGACGATTGGGCCACCTATCATGATGAAAGTGACCTGTGATACCACAAAACCATATAAAGTAGAGACCATCGTAAGTCTAAATTCCATCATGGTAGATGGAACAGGCATGTGCGGCTCCTGTCGGGTAACCATAGGAGGGGAAACTAAATTTGTATGTTCAGATGGTCCGGAATTTGACGGACAATTAGTAGACTGGGAAGAATTTGCCAATAGATTAACCAGATATAAGGGATTGGAAAAAGAGTCATTGGATGAATACAAGACCAGCCAGCATGAATGCAAATGTGGAAGGAGAAAAAGTTAATGGCCGAGATGATTTCTCCGAAAGAAAGGATGAAAAGAGAGCAAATATCTATGTCTGAACAAAAACCTAAAGAAAGAATTTGTAATTTTAAAGAAGTTCCTTTAGGTTATACCAGAGAGCAGGCAATATATGAAGCTCAAAGATGTTTACAGTGCAAAAATGCAAAATGCATAACAGGATGTCCAGCAGAGATCAATATTCCACAATTTATCAAAAAGATAGTTGAAGAGGATTTTTCGGGGGCTTATAACGAAATATTAAAAACAGATGCACTACCGGCAATAACTGGAAGAGTCTGTCCCCAGGAAGAGCAATGTCAGATGTATTGCGTTTTGGCTAAACAGGGTAAGCCGATTGCTATTGGAAGATTGGAACGCTTTGTTGCTGATTGGGCTCGAGTAAATAATGTTCATGGTGAATTACCCGAGATTAAGAAAAAAACAAAGAAAGTAGGAATCGTTGGTTCCGGACCTGCCGGGTTGACCTGTGCAGCTGATTTGGTAAGAATAGGTTATGAGGTTACTATTTTTGAGGCATTACATTTGCTTGGTGGTGTTTTGGTTTATGGCATTCCTGAGTTTCGGCTTCCAAAGGATATTGTGAAATATGAAGTTGATGAAATTGAGAAACAGGGTGTAAAAATTATTACAGATTATGTAGTCGGAGCTACAAAAAGCGTGGATAAATTAGCTGAAGAATTTGATGCCCTTTTTTTGGCTAATGGTGCAGGTGCTCCTAGATTTATGAATATTCCCGGAGAAAATTTAAATGACGTTTATTCAGCAAATGAATTTTTAACCCGCTCGAATCTAATGAAAGCATATGATTTTCCAAAATATGATACTCCGATAAAAATAGGGAAAAAGGCAGCGACGATCGGAGCGGGAAATGTAGCCATGGATTCTGCTCGAACTGCTCTAAGATTAGGCGCGGAGAAATCTTATATTATTTACAGAAGATCAAGAAAGGAAGTACCGGCTCGAGCTGAAGAAGTTCACCATGCCGAAGAAGAGGGTATTATTTTTAATTTTTTAACTTTACCCATTAAAGTCTTAGGAGATAAGAATGGAAATGTTATCGGAATGGTGTGCCAAAAGATGAAACTAGGAGAGCCTGATGATTCGGGAAGAAGAAGACCTATTCCGATCGAGGGCTCTGAATTTACAATTGAAATTGATATGGTTATTGATGCTATCGGCACTTCTGCAAATCCCATATTAGCACGAAGTGCAACCGGCGTAGATACAAATAGATGGGGTTATTTTATCGCAAAAGATAATACCGGAGCTACAACCAGAGAAGGTATTTTTGCCGGAGGTGATATCGTCAGAGGTTCGGCAACTGTTATATCTGCAGTTGGTGATGGGAAAATAGCTGCTCGTGCCATTGACAAATATTTATCTTCCGGTAAATCACTAAAAAATAAATAGAAATTTTCTTAACGATAAGTCATTTTATCTTTTGTATCGTGTGTAAAGTATTAATGTTTTTAAATGCAAGGATTATTTATCAATATAACCCATAGGTAAAATAAAGGAAAAGGAGGCAGTAAAACAAACAAAGTATCAATATAGATTTTAACATTTCCAGAATTAAATAAATTAATTAAAATCAAAAAATAAGGAGAATTTAAAATGTCCAAAGAAATGAATCCATTTGAATTGGTTCAAGCGCAATTTGATCACAATGCAGAGCTATTAGGTCTTGATCCCTCCCTAAGAGCATTTATGAGGGAACCTGAAAGAGCATTACAATTTACTATTCCTGTAGATATGGATAATGGAACTACAAAAACATT
>CBFCZX010000157.1:0-3629 GCA_965602765.1 uncultured Atribacterota bacterium
TATACTATATACCCGATACTCAATACTAATTTACCCACATCTTCACTATCGACTATTCACTATTCACTAACGACTAAATTACACTCTTTCCATATATTTTTTTTCTCTCGTATCGACTTTAATGACATCTCCTTCTTTGACAAAAAGAGGAACCTGAACAATGGCTCCGGTTTCCAGGGTTGCCGGTTTTAACGCGCCGGAAACAGTATTACCCTTTACCCCGGGTACTGTATCGATTACCTTTAAATTCATAAAATACGGTAATTCAGCTCCAATTACTTCAGCTTTGCAGAAAACTATCTCTACATCATTTCCTTCTTTTAGAAAATCTTTCATGTCAGTCAATTGCTCTTCCGGTAATGAAATTTGTTCGTAATTATCTTTATTCATGAAGTAGTATTGATTGCCGCCACTGTAAAGATATTGCATTGTCTTTCTATCAATGATAGCCTGTTCCATCTTTTCTCCTGCACGAAAGGTCTTATCAACAACTAAACCGGTTTTTACATTTTTCAATTTAGTCCTTACAAAAGCCCCTCCTTTTCCAGGTTTGACATGTAGAAAATCAACTATGGCGTAGATTTCCCCTTTTAATTCTATGGTTAGTCCTCTTTTAAAATCACTGGTAGATATCAAGATAAACCTCCTGCATGCTCTTTTATTTATTCTCTTTTAATCAACAAATTTTCCGCAAAGTTCCCTGACTTCCGCTCTAACCGAATCAATCACTTCTTGATTATCGACATTGCTAATGACTTTATTGATTAACTCGGCTATTAATCTCATTTCCTTTTCTTTCATTCCTCTTGTGGTAGCCGCAGGTGTTCCTATCCGAACTCCGCTTGTAACGAACGGGCTTTGCGGATCAAAGGGGATGGTATTTTTATTGACCGTAATACCGGCTTCTTCCAATGCATGATCTGCCTGTTTTCCGGTGATTCCTTTATTTCTTAAATCCAATAACATCATATGGTTATCAGTCCCATCGGAAACTAATTTCACGCCCAATTCCTTAAATCGTTCAGCCATTGCTTTGGCATTATTAATGATCTGTTTTTGATAAGCCATAAACTCATCTGTCATTGCTTCTTTAAAACAAATGGCCTTTGCAGCAATAACATGCATTAAAGGGCCTCCCTGTATTCCGGGGAATATCGTTTTATCTATTTTTTTCGCATATTCCGCTTTACATAGTATCATGCCACCTCGTGGGCCTCTTAGAGTCTTATGAGTCGTAGTTGTTACAAAATGACAATGCTGCATAGGACTTTGATGTAAACCTGCAACAACTAAACCGGCAATATGAGCAATATCTGCCATTAAATAAGCACCAACCTCATCAGCAATAGACCGAAAAGCGACAAAATCCAATTCTCTGGGATATGCACTGGCTCCACAAACTATCATTTTTGGTTTACTTTCGATAGCAAGTTTTCTTAAGGCATCATAATTGATCTGTTCATTATCTTTATCAACACCATAAGGAACAATATTATAATATTTTCCAGAAAAATTAACCGGACTTCCGTGGGTAAGATGGCCACCGTGGGAAAGGTTCATAGCCAGGATCGTATCCCCCATTTCCAACACGCCAAAATAGACTCCCATATTAGCCTGTGAGCCCGAATGAGGTTGAACATTTGCATGCTCTGCTTTGAATATTATTTTAGCCCTGTCGATGGCTAAATTTTCCACGACATCGATATACTTGCATCCGCCATAATATTTTTTTCCCGGATATCCCTCTGCATATTTATTTGTCAATACCGAACCCTGTGCCTCTCTTACTTCTTCGGAAACAAAATTCTCTGAAGCGATTAACTCTAAATTGTATTTCTGTCGATTCTCCTCATTTTTAATTGCCTCATAAACTTCCGGGTCTGCCATCTTTAAATTGCTCATACTTTTCTCCTTTAAAAAATATTTATTTTATTAAATAAATGATATAGTTTACTATATCTTTTTGTTTTTATAAAAAAATCGATATTTATTTACAAAAATCTTTTTAAAACAGAATGAATTACTTCATAAATCGATATATGCTTAAAATCAATTGTTTCTCATCTATTATATATTAATTTTTTTAGAATCATTTAAATATTAATACTAAAATATATAATTAAAGCTTCCTACTAATAAGCCTTTATCTGCCTTTTCAATTCCTGCCAAATATTTTAGGGATTTTCTAAAACGAATAGTATGTTCTTTCTTTCTTGCAGTTAGTCGAACTATATTTTGTAAAAGAAAAATGCATAAAAAGACTGGCATCTTGCCGGCTTAAATGGTCATTTCTTTAGGAAACCAGGTTAATACCTCATAACTGTCTTCTGTGACCAAAACTGTATCTTCTATTCTTACCCCGCCTATACCAGAAAGATAGATTCCCGGTTCGATGGTGATGATCATTCCCGGTTCCAAAATAGTTGTATCGTTAGGAGAAACGCGGGGTGATTCATGAATGTCAAGTCCGACACCATGCCCCAAACCGTGACCAAAATATTTTCCGTAACCTTTATCTTTAATGATATCTCTGGCAATTTTATCAAGTTCACTACATTTTATTCCTGGTTTTACAGATTCTAAAGCTGTTCTTTGGGCATCAAAAACAATCTGATATATTTCTTTTTGTTTTTCATTTTCCTTTCCCAGGATAAATGTGCGGGTTATATCGGAATTGTATTTTTGGTAATTTGCCCCGGTATCAATGGTAATTAATTCACCTTCTTCTATTTTTTTCTCAGAAGGTTTTCCGTGCGGCAAAGATGTTCTTTCACCTGAAATTACGATAGCTTGAAAGGCTTCACCTAAGGCACCCTTTTTCCTCATAGTATAAGCTAACTCATTAGCAATATCAAGCTCTCTTAATCCGGGCTCAATCATTTCCATCACTTCTTTCAATGTTTCAGTGATGATCTGGCAAGCTTTTCGTATTTTCATAATTTCTGTTTTGTCTTTTATGATTCTTAATTTTTCAATAGCTTTTTTTCCATCAACTAATTCAATTGAAAAATATTTTTCATATTTTTTAAAGTCATTGTAGTTTAAAAAGTCTCCTTCAAAGGTGAGCTTTTTTATTTTATGTTTCTCCATTGTTTTGTTTAATGCATCTATTCTTGCATTCTTTTTTCCGGCTTTATCAGTCATTATTTTAAACTGCGGGCTTTCTTTTTCTGCCTGCTCGGTGTATCTGGCATCCGTAAACAACAAATTCTCCTCGGGTGTAATTAATGCCAGTCCTTCTCCGTCAAAACCGGTTAAATAATATAAATTGTTTAAATTTGATACCAGGAAACCATCAACTTTCTTTTTATCCTTAAAGACGGCTTCTCTGAATTTAATCAATCGTTCATTTATCAATTTTATCACCTTCTCTTATATTCATTTTTTTTACAATTTGTATAAAGAAAAAACAACATTCATGAATTTCATTTTCAATAACCCGGGTCATTTTTTTCCGATTTTTGATATTTTTCTTCTTTTCAAACCAAACAATATAATATTTCTTGTCATTATACCAATTCACCATATAAATCATATTCCGAACTATCAATTATTTTTACTTTAACAAATTCTCCTATGTTCACTTTATTTGAGCTGACAAAAACTTTACCGTCAATTTCAGGAGCATC
>CBFCZX010000158.1:0-3613 GCA_965602765.1 uncultured Atribacterota bacterium
TATCCAATGTAAACATTTCTCTCATTACCGGTTTTCCCGAAAGAGTGGCAAAAGTAAGAGGTTGAATAAATTTTGTGGCTGATTCAGTCATTACTACGTTTACATCTGCACCTTTTTTCATGAGAACACTTAATATTTCTGCACTTTTATAGGCAGATATGCTACCAGTAATTCCCAATAATATTTTTTTATCCTTAAGCATTTTTTTGTACCCCTAAAGTAGACTCAATTAAAATAGGATGATATGATATAAAATTCTTTATATATTGCACGAAATCCGTTTCAACATCATTAAAGTTATTATTTTTTCCTGAATTTTATGTGTATCATAAGTAAATTAAGTATAATTTCAGTATTATATATAGACTTTCAGGCAATGCTAGTTTACGATGATTGGCTATCTATCATGCTGTCATCGAATATTTCTTCCTTTTTCATGCTATCCAACTCAACTTCTTTTTTTACAAATACTTTTCCCGCATTGATTTCTTCCAAGGCAATTGCCATAGATTTTACATGTTTTGTTTTTATCAAAGGTTTTGCGCCATGTTTTAATTGTTTTGCTCTCTTCGCAATCATCATGGCTAATAAGAATCTGTTTTTAATCATGTTTAATATATTCCTTCCTGTTAAGATTTTTTTACACTTATCTTGCATCTCTCTGCAATGACGATCGATTCCAATTGTTTGAGTGCAATATTAATATTATCATTAATAACCAAATAATCATAATTGTCAACACATTGAATCTCTGTTTTTGCATCTGCCAATCTTTTTTCCAATGCTTCTTTTTTTTCAGTTTTTCTATTTCTTAATCGATATTCCAAATCTTTCCATGAAGGGGGTGCTATAAATATAAAAATGCCTTCCGGCATTTTGTTTTTTACCTGTGCAGCACCTTGGACATCTATTTCCAATAATACATCCAATCCCATACTTAATCTTTTCAATAATAAATGGCGCGGTGTTCCTTTGTAATCATCATGCACTATTGCCCATTCAACAAAATTATCTTCCTTTATCATTTGTTTAAAAACAGATTTTGATACAAAATAATAGTCTTCACCTTCTTTTTCATCTTTTCGGGGAGCTCTTGTTGTCACGGAAACAGAATACGTTAAATCTTTAAAATATTTAAATAATTTTTCTCTTAACGTCCCTTTTCCTACACCGGAAGGTCCGGAAACCACGAAAAGTAATCCCCTTCCTGCTTTTTGTTCATGCATTATATTTTGCGTTGCGTTTATAAAGATATCATTGCAATTATTTTGATTATATTTAACCATACTCTTCCTATACCTACTTTTCATTTAAAGGGATATTTGTTTCTGTCGTACTTGAAAATCGATTAGCAATGGTTTCAGACTGAATGGATGATAGTATTACATGATCACTATCAGTAATTATAATCGCTCTTGTTCTTCTGCCATGAGTAGCATCGATTAATTTTTTATTAGCTTTCGCCTCTTCTTTGATTCTTTTTAAAGGAGCGGAATCCGGAGTTAATATTGTAATAACCCGGTTAGAATTGACATAATTACCAAAACCAATATTGACCAAAGCATTTATCATAAATTTTTTCTCCTGTTATTCAATATTTCTGACTTGTTCTCTAATTTTCTCTAATTCACTTTTTATACTAATAACCAAAGAAGATATTTTTGAATCATTTACCTTTGATCCAATAGTATTTATTTCCCGGTTGATTTCCTGAATGATAAAATCCATTTTTCTGCCAACCGGTTCAATTTTATCAGAATCCAGAAGTGCAAGAAATTGTTCAATATGACTTTTTGCTCTAATAATCTCTTCATTAACATCTTGCTTTTCCGCAAATATGGCGGCTTCCATTTCAATTCTGCCATCATTGATATTAATGCTATCAGTTAATTCTTTTAATTTTTCTAAAAATTCATCTTTATATTTGTTAATTGACTTTTCTGAATATTTTTCTATTTTTATGATTTCTTTTTCAATTCTTTTAATGCCATTCCGAATATCTTTAACCAGGCTTTTTCCTTCTTTTTTCCTCATAACCTGCAATGAATATAAAGCTTTAACCAACGGTTGTTCTATTAAGCTCCATAACTCTGAAATTTTTTCGGTTTTTTCTACCTGAAAAATGTCCTTCATTCGCAACATTGAATTTAAAGAAATTTCTTCCGTAATATGTAATTTTTTTTTCATTTTTTTCAGAGCATGATAATATGAATCAGCTAATTCTTCATTTAATACTACTTTTTCATCTTCAACTCGATGTGACCCAATCTTGATAAATACATTGATTTTTCCTCTAAATATATTTTGCTTGATTAATTTTTCAATTTTTTGTTCAACTTCCAAAGAGGAAAAATTGTTTTTAATGTATATGTCACAAAATCGATTATTTAGTGCTTTTATCTCAACCAAACATTCCTGAGTTGCACTTTTAATCTCAGCTGCACCATAACCAGTCATACTATTAACCAATTTTACGTCTCCTTCTTGGCTTTATTTTAAGTATTTTATCGATTTTTTTAATTCTATGGCAATAAACAATACTTGTCAAATAATATGCAAAGCAAAAATCACCTATCTTGCTTGGATGAACGAATTCAGCATTTTATAAAAAGAATGAAAAAATATGATACTTTTTTTATAAAATAACGGCTAAAAAAATACTAATCACCTAAGAATAATAATTCATATGCTTCCACCCTGAAAGAAAAATACATTAACTCTTTGTTTAAAAAAACAATAATTCCATTTTCATAATTCGAAGCGAGAAAAAGAACATGGCGATATACAAAATACAGTTAGTGTATCTTTATGCCAAAATTGTTTTGATATCCACTTAATTACCGCTATATAACATCAACCTGGAACATATTGAATCATTCCATGAAATAATCACTTTTGACATCCGGATTTCTCTTTTATCGTGTTTTAATTGAATCCTCAGAATATTATATATAATTTATTCTTTGAAGGCAAAAAAAAGATTTATTCGATCAACAAACTTGAATATTTTTTCACAATCAATTATATTAAATCTATGATAGATTTTTAAATTTTTTCATATGAGGTATTTTATGCTTGACGGAATTACGTTATTTGCGATAAAAAATGAATTATCAAATTTGTTTATTGATTCCAAAATTATTCGTGTATTCCAAACAAGTAAATATAAATTAATTTTAGAAATTACACCTAAGAAAAAACGATTCAATCTAAAAAACCATAACAATAATTATTTCCTACATCTATCTGTTCATCCATCATATCCTGAAATATATTTTTCTGAAACGATGGATGGCGATTTAGTGAATTCCCCTTTTTTAGCAAGCATCCAAACTCATTTAAAGGGTGGTAGAATTATTTCTATAAAACAACCTGAATTTGACAGGATTTTACTTTTTAAAATAAAACCATTTATTCGATTCGGGAAAATTCGGGATAAAATACTGATTGTTGAGTTCATGGGAAAACACTCCAATATTATTCTTACTAGAGAAGATGGCATTATTGATAATAGCATAAAAATGATTCCCTCTGAAATCAATAGATTTCGAGAAATTATTCCAGGCGCCACTTATATCTCACCTCCTTCCCAAAATAAATTAAATCCTTTTGA